>NZ_JCAFYN010000041.1:0-35033 GCF_059374735.1 Enterococcus sp. GPZ-007
AAAGTTGTAGGTACCGAATGATTAGGCACTTACTTAAAAAATAAAACAACGTAAAAGGATACTTTTAATTCTAATTACTTTTATTACAGATAGCTTCATACAACTGTGTTTTCTTTATCCACAGATGACTTATGTCAATCAATAGGAAACTGTTAGGTGAGTACTGGAAAATAGGGGAGTATTTTTCTATTGATGAATAACTATTTGTTGGAATATTATGAAGAGATTGATCCCAGTAATTTTGAAACTGAAAATATCATCATAGGGGAATTGATTTAACAAGAATAGAAACTAAAGCAGAAATTAATGAAAGAAAGACGAATCAATAAGTTTTGAATTGGAGACCGATATGCATTGCTATGGAGTAACAAAATATGATCCTAAAAATCGAAATTCTATGGGCCGCTATACAAAAGACGAGTGGATTTCCGTTAGTGATATTGGAAATACCTATGATGGTAAGGAATTAACATTATCGGATTACTTGCTGGTTGAAGATAAATACTCTGATGCAGTAGAAAGTATCATGACTGAAACGAAAATAGCTGCGCTAAAAATTAAGGAGTTTGAAAAGCGCGATTTTTCAAGTATACATGATGGAAATTCTAATAAGCTTAGAAAAATGTATGATTCCCTTGAAGAGGGAATGACGATCAAAAAGGATGACATTTCATTAGTCATAAAGTTGATTTTGCGAGAAACTGTTTGGGCGAAGCTAGTGAGTCCTGAGTTGGAAATCCATTTTGGATACGATTATTACATGTATGCTTGCTGCAAGTATCCCCTCAAAACAGTAGTCGATCAAACAAATGAAAGCGGATTATTTACTGAACCTATAAGGTCGCCGTATTTGTAATTTAATGGGCAGGTGGTCACTAGTGCTAAAAAAAGAAATATTTATAGCTAGGCGGGTGATTCTACTATTGTAAATATGAAAGCTTTCGACAATAGGATTAGGTAAAAGGAGCATCATATGGATATAGAAGAAATTGAAGGTGAAATACTCAAAATTAATGATTACTTGGAAAAATGTCTTTGGATGGATTTTGAGTTTGCAAAAATGAATGCTGGAAATATCGTCGTTGCTGGTAGAATCGATACTTCATACAATGATTTCGCGGGTAATATTGATTTTGGAATGCCCTTTTACATCTCCAGTTTATTGACTTGGCAATTAGATGATTCGAAGCCGTTTATAGAGCTTGTGACGGGAATTGAAAGAAAGATTATTGTCGTTAAAAATCAAGTCGAAGTAGGGAATCATATTTTTAAAATCAATGCCGAGGATTTTGAGACCGCACCGATAATCATTGCGAGTCTCGGTCTGAAATGTGAAATAGTAGATGAAAAGCCCTTCGATTGATTAAACGTTAGTAGTATTTAACTGATGATCAATAACTTTGGAGGAAAAGAATGAATATCGAGATCCTGCAAAAACAAATCGAAAAAACAGATTATTGGGATATGCCTATACTAGATATCCAAACTTTTTTTGTGATGAAGTCTATCTGTTCATCACAAAAAGTGTACTAGGGTTGGCCACCACTTGTTCAAAAATTGTCGTCTACCATTAATTTCTCCTTAAGAAAATAAAAAAGAAGCGGAATGAATCCGCTCCTTTGAACTACAGAATAATTAACCTATTTAGTTTTACTGAAATTTGAACCATTTATCACTACTTGAGAAATTGCGTCAGTTAAGACTTGAGAAAAGTTAATTCCTGCTCTTTGCCCCATATCTTCCGCCCACTGGGGAATAGTTAAAGACTTTCTGACCATTTTTTTATCCTTAAAATACTTCTCAACATCTACGCGAATTAGTGTCACGAATGATGGATCCTCGGTATCAATTTCATTAATTGGTGTTGGAGCGGGTAAAGGATCATTGTGCTCGATCATGTCTGCTAGTACCATTCCAAGTACCTCTTCGGCCATTGCTATTCCATACGCATTGTCATCTTCATTAATTCCAGTATAAGCGCCTTGCAAATCAGGAAAATCAATAAAATAGCCACCATTCTCTTCTTTATGAAAAATCGCAGGATATGCCCTCGCTAAGGGTCCATTAAACATCATCGATCATCCTTTCGTAAATTGAATACAGGACTACTTTAGCCCCGCATCCTTTAAAATTCTTTGCTCAAGTCCTCTTCCAAGATCTTGGTTAGCACGAACAAGAACCGTAATCCTAACGCCATCTTTGTACAGATGATGATGCGAACCTTCTTGTCGCCGCTTTACCCAGCCGTTCTTTTTCAATAACTTAAGCATTTCTTTTCCCGCAAGTGGCATGTGCACTATACCTCCTTATATTGATGATTATGCCATAAATGTATACGCATTGATACGTATCTCGAATAACTACTTCCTACAAATAAGAAAACTCCAATTACATAAAGGAATAACCAAACAAATCTATGAATAGTTGTTTAGTCCTTTCTGTATTGTCGTTTCATTGCATGATATCCTTTCTAATGTTAAAATAGTGGTTAATATTTAACGACAGGAGATGTATTGTATGTCTTATAAAGAAATTAAGAAGCATAAATACATGAGAGAAGATATAGAAAAGGAGTTTCATTCAAGATTTGATTCCTCTTCGGCAATGAAAACGGGTTTTTATATTTCTCCAATTGAAAATGGAATCAAGTTAAAATCCATGACTCGCGAGTTATGGGTGAATAGCATTCCTGAGATAACCTCTCTGGTCAATGACGTACAGAAGGCTTCACGAGCATTAGTAGAATATGAAATGAAATTATCAAAAAATCAATATAATGAGTTTATTGAGTCTCTTTTAATTGAAGAAATGCAGGCGACGAATGAGTATGAAGGTGTAAAAAGTACAAGACAAGAATTAAAAGAGGCTTTGGATTCATTGCATTCTGAAACATCCTCCCATCGCTTTAAAGGATTATCACTGCTCTATAGTCACGTCGGAAAAATGGATAAAAAAAGGATTTATACGCCAAAAGAAATAAGAGAGATTTACGATGAGCTAGTTTCAAATGAAATAGCGGATGAATCAAAAATAGAAAAAGGCAGTATGTTTAGAAAAGATAAGGTAACTGTCGGTGATCGCTTCTCAACAGTACATGTTGGAGAAGATTCGGAACGAATTGCTGATCAATTACAAGAAATGCTCAACTTTTTAAATACCGAAGATAGAGAGTTTTCTTCTATCATTAAAACACTCATTTCTCATTTCATGTTTGAGTATATCCATCCTTTTTATGATGGGAATGGAAGAGTTGGCCGATACATTCTAGCAAAATATCTAAGCTTTGAACTAGATGCTTTTTCCAGTTTACTGATGTCCAGCAGTGTAGTATCAAACAGACAAAAATATGAAAAATCATTTGTTACTACTACTGACAAAGATAATTTTGCGGAAGGGACTTTTTTTGTTCTTAATCTACTTGATTTGCTTCAGGAGGCCCAACAAAGAATCGATTACTTGTTAGAAGATAAAATCAAATTGACAAATAGAGCGAAAAATTTTGTTGAGCTGATCAATCTAAATGAATTTCAAAATGAGATATTTTGGATTTACTTCGATCACGGCATTTTTGGAAGTGAAAGCAAATCCTTAACCCGCAAAGATATCAGTAAGCATTTTACTGATGGGGATTGGTCAGAGCATAAACAAAGAAAAGCGGATACTTATCTAGAAGAAGAGGGAATGATCGAACGAATTGGTGAGAATCCTGCAAGGTATAGAATTAGTCCGTATTTTATTAACAGTCTAAAAAAGAGTGATGCTTTTTCAGATTGACTACTTTTCTATAGTGTTCAAAACGGTATTAGTGTGTAATAGCACTGATACCGTTTTTGTTTTTATGACAAATTAACTCTAAATTTTTTTCAACTTGGTATAATTCCTCCCTTTTGATTTGAGGCTATAGCGAATATTGCAAAACGTGCATAAGAAATCCGTGCTTTCACGTACCTTAGAATAGAAGAGCTTTGATAGCCCGCTTGGAGCCATGCTATAATGTATCCGAGAAAAACCTTTCAGTCAGGAGAATCCCGCTATCTGAGAGGTGGAAACGACATGCTAGGCTTAGAGTTCAAGACAATGACCTATCAAAGTAGCAAAAAGGAAAACGGACTTTTTTCATTGGAAGAGGAGGTGAAGAAACAATCATGAGTAGTGGACTTACTGATGAGGAGAGAAGAATGGTTGTACTCGTTGAAAGACACAGAATCATTAAGGATGCCTTATATAGGCTGGCTATGAAAGAAGGACAAGCTGACGGTCATTTGAAGGCACTAGGATATGAAACCGCTTTAGAATTATTGGAAGTTGGAGTTCCTTTAGAAAAAATTTCAAATATTTCTAGATTAACCATCGACGAGATCAAAGAAATACAAGAGAACCAAAGATAATTTTTGTTTACATCTAATTATTGAAGAGGAGACTGTACGATGACAATAATCGATAAAGCCAAGGTCGCTGACCAAGCGACGCTTATTAATGCATTGGAGGATGGCTTGGAAGAGGGTTTTACCGAACGAGATTATGAGATAACTATTCGTTTATTGACGTTAGGCATTTCGCCAGAAGATATTGCAAACGTTATTGAACTAAACGTCACTGAGGTTCTGAAATTGAAAAAGGAACGGGAAGAATTTATTTCTATTTTAGCCGATGTGAATGAAGATACGTTGGCTTGGTGGGGAGGACAAGGAAAGTCTCATGACATTTTCCATGCTGTCGAATCTACCGCCTACAATTATGGTTATGAATTGGGTTATACAGAATACTTGCGTGAGTCCGGTCCGGAGTTCCAGCAGAGATACCAAGAAGCTCTTCATGAATATGTCGATTATTCGTTGCAACTGGGTTGTACGGTGTATCAAATCCATAAGGCTACTGGTTTGAAAAACGAAGAAATAAAAAAATGAAGTCTGCATAGCTAAGACAAATCGGCAGCAACACCGCCGAAATGAATCAAATTTCTAGTAATGACTGGCTGGTTTCAGAAATTCAATAAAGCTACATTTAGCCAGGATTTTTTTACAAAAAAACAAAAGAACGCTGAAAATACTGTTCCTGGTATTTTCAGCGTTCTTTTTAACTATAATACGTCTTAATCTTTATATCCTGATCGTAATTTCCAAAGCCTTTACCAAATAAGGTACAGCCGCCAGCATTTTTAGCATCGTCTTTGACTTCTATGCGTAAGGTCCAAACTTCGCTTTGTGTTGGAATATCTTCAATGGTGATATTTGATAACGGTTCGCCATCCATATTAGTCAGATGGTTGCTGATTCGAATCGTTTTTAAAATACCGTACTGATTCAGGTTGTCTGGATACCAGTCAGGTGTCAGCTTTCCACGAATATCCGCAAAATCTCCAGGACTTGTCCACGTCCCAAGTTCAACGTCATTTAAGTAAAAGGTAATATCAGAAGGCCAGTTATTGTTGTGGAAAGGGAACTCAGAAGAAATTTCCATGGAAATCTCGATCATTTCCGCCTTTTCATCTTCATTTAAATAATTCGGTGTCTGGTATTCCACGAAACCTTCTGTAAACCAAAGAATCCGCGCATCCATCCGACGAGTATCCATAAAGTATCTTGGTTCGTCCACATTTCCGATAAATTCCTGCAGCGTTGCGAGCCCACAAGTAGGCTTGATGGAATAGTTGGTGTAATGCCCAACCGGTATGCAGGTTTCTTTAGTATCGAAGGCGTTGAAAATCTTCTTCGGAAAATGAATGTCAATTTCATCGACACGGAGGCTTGATATTTTTCTTTGAGCGACCCGTTCTGTTCGAATAATCTTGGCTTCCTCTAGCTTTTTAATATGCATCGTAACAATCGCGCTGCTCAAATGCAGCTTATCCGCAATTTCTTTCACGCTCAACTTGTCTTTTGAGAGCAATTTGATGATATCGATGCGGACTTTGCTTGAGAGCGCTTCAAAAATTGGCAAAGATTCGTAAGAGATATCTATTTGCATTAAGAGACGTCCTTTCATGTAACTATTATCTGTTTGTATATTAACATATTTGTTAATGAATGTAAAACTGATAGTTGAATAGTTCTGTTCATTAACAAAAACATTAACGAACATCTAGTGTTGTTTATCTAAATTAATAAAAATATTGTTGACAGCGGTTTCTTTAAATTGTATTATTTGCATAGAAGTTAAAAGCGCTTACTTAACGATGCACTATTTTATTTGGTTTTAAAGCTGAGTGTTTCTATCCATTCAGAAAAAAAAAGGAAAAGGAGAATCATAAATGAAACTGAAAAAATTTTTTATTGGGGCAGCTGCCGTTGCTTTGACGACCTCTTTGCTCGCTGGCTGTGGAAATAAGGGGAAGGCTGATGGCGATGGCGGCAGCGGCAGCGGCGATAAGACAACCCTAACGTTTTGGAATGGATTTACAGCATCTGACGGGGAGATTTTGAAGGGGATTGTCGATACCTTCAATAAGGAAAATGATAAGAATATTACGATTGAAATGGATGTTATGACATGGGCGAACTTAAATGAAAAGCTGCCTACTGCAATTTCTGCGAAAAAAGCACCTGACTTTATCGCGTTGAATTATGGTGATTTTGCTCAATATGTGAAGAATGGTGCTGTGCAAGATTTAGAGGATTTTTGGGAATACGATGGTGTTGATAAGAGTGACTTTGTGGACACTGCTGTTGATTTAGGAAAAGTAGATGACAAGCAATACTTCATTCCAATGCAGGTGCAAGGAATGTACATGTATTGGAACAAGGATTTGTTCAAGGCAGCAGGCCTAGATGAAAATCAGCCACCTCGCACTTGGGAACAGCTAACGGAAATGGCACCAAAATTGGCGGACTCGTCAAAAAATGTTCAAGGGTTCATTTTTAATAAGGATGGTACTTGGCCCTTATACAATTGGATGTTGGCAAATGGCGGTAAGTTGGTGAATGACGACTATACTAAGTCTGAGTTTAATTCACCAGAGAACTTGAAAACCTTGAAGGCTATTCAAAAAATGATTCACGATGACAAGGCGGGGCCTGAATCAATTTCAGGGGCTGAAATGGACAATGTGATGAATGCGGATCAATTAGCGATCGAGCTGAATGGTCCATGGTTGAATAATGGACTGAAGGCCAATGAAATCAACTATAGTGTGACTACGATTCCACAGGGTAGCGAAGATGGGAAGAAACAAGCTATTTTAGATGGTGTTGGCTATGCGATTCCTGCAAGTACTGATCCGGAGAAAAAAGAAGCGATTTATGAATTCTTGAAATATTGGAATTCGACAGAAATCGGGAAAAAATGGAGCATGGAAAATGGTTTCCCAGCATATCTAAACTCTGTGAATGACGACAAAGAAGTCAAAGAAGACCCAATCGTTTCTGAACTGTCTAAACAAATGGAGTTTGCTGAACCATTCCTACCTGGATTTGAAAAACTGCCGTCCATTAACAATGATATCATCAATCCGCTAATTGAACGTTTACTAGCTGGAGAAGATGCTGAAAAACTAATGAAGGAAGCAGATAAAAAAATCAACGAGTTGCTTGCTGAATAATTTAGTGGCAACTCAGACTTCAACATCGATAGCACTAAGCTTGTCGATGTTGAAGTTCAATGGTTCTTTTCTTGGCAACGCTGCGAAAAGAGCAAACGAATCAATTTAGGAGGAGACATAATGAACCAAGGGAAACGTGGACTGCTGACCTATTGGAACAAACCGAATCATGCAGCATATCTTTTCTTGCTACCATCCTTTTTAATTCTTTTATTGTTTACTGTTATCCCATTAATCGGGACCTTTGCTTTAAGCTTTACCAATATGAATATTTTCTTCACGAGTCAAGATTTTGTCGGCTTTGACAATTTCCTTCGTGTCTTTCAAGACCCACGGGCAGTCAACTCGTTTATCCACTCTCTGTACTTTACCTTATTGGAAACACCTGCCCAAATTATTGTCGGTTTAATCTTTGCAGTCGTTCTTTCAAGAAACACATTATTTAATCGTTTTTGTCGTTCGACCTTCTATATTCCTGTTATTTGTTCGTTGACATCGATTGCTATCATTTTTTCCATGCTTTTAGATCCGAACATTGGGGCGATCCCGTACATGTTCTCTCAGCTTGGGATGGAGACTCCGCAATTTTTCCGCGATCCGACATTGGCGATGCCAACGGTTGCTTTCATGACTGTGTGGAAAAACTTTGGGGTGACGATGACGATTCTCCTAACGGCGATTCAGGGGATTTCACCTTCCTTGTATGAGTCAGCAGAGATGGATGGGGCCACAAAGAATCAGCAGTTTTTCAACATTACGTTGCCGCAAATAGTGCCATCGTTAGGCTTTTGTATTCTGACCAACTTTATTGGATCAATGCAGGTCTTTGACCAAGTCTATGTAGCGACTGCCGGCGGACCGCAATTTAAGACGGAAACGGCTGTTCAGTACATCTATTCTCGAGGATTTACAGCCCCTTATGAGTTGGGATATGCCTCAGCATTATCAAGTGTTCTTTTTGTGATCATTGCTGTATTAGCGGTATCTATCAACCTGTATATGTCACGTAAAGAAAAACAAATGAGATAGGGGAGAAAAGACATGGAAGCTTCTACAGCGATCAAACCAGTTTCAAAAAAGAAGCAAAAGGCCAAGCAAATTGTGGGAAAACTGATTCTTTGTGTAGTGATTTTATTAGTTGCTTTTCCCTTTTTATGGCTTTTGATATCTTCATTTAAATATGAGAAAGACATTATTTCCTTTCCGCCAAAGATTTTCGCTGACCGCTATACTTTGGAAAACTATACCAAGGTGTGGACGACTATCCCATTAATGGATTACATCAAAAATACGGTGATCTTCGCAGGCGGTGTTGTGATCACTTCAGTATTCTTTGATTCGTTAGCCGGTTATGCCTTTGCCCGGATGCACTTTAAGGGAAAATCAGCGTTCTTTTATTTCGTCATGATCACCATGATGATTCCGTTCCAAGTATTCATGATTCCTCTTTATATGGAAGTTAATTTCTTGGGAATTATTGACAGCTATCCCGGGTTGATTATTCCGCGAATGACGACTGCTTTTGGTATTTTCATGATGCGCTCCTTCTTTATCACCTTGCCAAAGGATTTGGAGGAAGCGGCACGAATAGATGGGCTAAACGAATTTAATATCTTCTTGAAGATCATGCTGCCGTTAAGCAAGCCGACCATGCTGTCACTAGGAATCTTTACTTTGATGAACAGCTGGAACGACCTATTGTATCCATTGATTATGACAACCAGTTCAAAAATGCGCACATTACCAGCTGGACTTGCTTTGTTTACTGGACAGAATATTTCCTTCTATGGACCGGTAATGGCTGGGACCGTGATTTCGATGCTGCCGCTTTTGATTATTTACATGTTCGCCCAAAAATATTTTGTTCAAAGTACGGCTATGTCAGGAATGAAAGAATAGAAGGAAAAAGAGATGAAACTAGTAGAGACAAGAGTTTATTCATTTTTAATGCTCATTACGGACTACATTTTAATCGGGATTTTGTGGGTAGTCGGTTGCTTGCCGCTCGTGACTTTTGTCGCCTCCTGCAATGGAATTGTGTATACCATGCGTCAGTGGCACGGGCAAGGTTCAGGAGAGATTTTACGAAATTATTGGACCGGCTTCAAACGGCAACTGCCATTGTCGCTTTTGGTTAGTTTGCTGTTTCTCAGTCTGTATTTCGTCAGTGATTCAAATGTCCAGCAACTGCAAGGCGGATTATCAAACCAATGGTTAGCGGTAATCTATCTGCTATCTCTGATTGTTAGTATAAGCTTGCTGTTTCGGATCATTTGGCAGATGACAGGCGAGCGGCAATCATGGCAGTCTGTTTTACGATCCGCAGTCTTTAGTGTAGTGACCTATTTTTTATCCAATCTACTGGTCGTAGGAATCACACTTTTGTTTATTGGCTTGGTCTTTGTTTTTCCGCCGTTTATCTTTCTATTCGCGGGCGGCTATTGGAAGCTGATTCAATTAGGATTGGCGCAAAAATTTTAACATTGAGGTTTATAACATGAAAACAACACTTACAGTACGAAAAAAATTTACGATTGGTGAAATTAGCCCGCGCTTATTTGGTTCGTTCGTCGAGCACATGGGGAGTGTCGTTTATACCGGAATCTATGAACCGGGACACGCAACTGCTGATGAAAATGGCTTTCGCCAAGACGTGATGAAATTGATCAAAGAGTTGGATTTAGGCGTGATTCGTTATCCTGGAGGGAACTTTACCTCTGGATATGACTGGAAGGATACTATTGGACCGATTGAGAAACGCCCTCGCAAAATCGATATTGCTTGGCGGGCAATTGAGCCAAACACATTTGGTATCCATGAATTTATGAAGTGGGTGGAGCAGACAGGTGCCCAGCCGATATTTACGATCAATTTAGGAACTAAGGGGATCGATGATGCCCGAGATATTGTCGAGTATTGCAATTTTTCCGAAGGAACCTATTGGAGTGATCTGCGTCAACAAAATGGTGCTGCTGAACCATTTGGGATTAAACTTTGGTGTCTAGGCAACGAGTTAGATGGCCCTTGGCAGATTGGAACAAAGCAGCCTGAGGAATATGGACGACTGGCTAATGAAGCAGCTAAAGCGATGAAATGGGTAGATGACACCATCGAAACAGTCTTAGTCGGCAGCTCTACACCGCGTTTATCTAGTTATCCAGAATGGGATCGACTCGTGTTGGAGGCGGCCTATGAGAATGTGGACTACCTTGCTTTACACAATTACATTGATAAATACGATGAAGACGATTTGACGCGTCCACCGAAAACAGAGCGAGACGATACACCGACCTATCTTGCGAAATCGAAGCGGTTTGATCGTCAAATCGAAGAAATCGTCGCTACCTGCGATTACGTCAAAGCATTGAAGCGCAGTGATAAGACGATGTACTTAGCCTTTGATGAGTGGAACATCCATGCGCAGCCCGAGAAAGAGAACCAGCCTTTTGAAGTGGGCAGTCCCATTGATTGGTGTCAGTTTACGATGGAGGATACGCTCCTGTTTGGTTCATTGGGATTAGCTATCTTACGCCATGCGGATCGAGTGAAGATTGGGTGTCAATCGCTGCTAGTCAATACCATCCCTTTGATTTTGACCGATGCAGGCGGTGATTGCTGGGTGAATCCAACCTATTATGTGATGGAGCAGCTCTCAAATTATGCCAAAGGGGAAGTTCTGCAAACACAATTTTCAGGACCAACGTACGATGTGGATAAGATGAAGCAGGTGGAATACGTAGATACTTGCTTAGTGAACAATGAAGAAGAATTGGTATTATTTTTGGTCAATCGTTCTGAAGAAGAACAGCTTGTGGAAGTCGATCATGATTTTGATCAGAAGCTTTCACTGATCGAACACCGCTATATTGGCGGGTATGGGTTACAGGATAAAAACAGTCGTGACAATCAAAAACATATTCAACCGCAAACATTAGCGGATTGCGTCACATTAGATGATGGAAAAATAGCAGCGAAGATTCCTGGTTATTCATGGAATATGCTTCGAATGAAGAAATAAGGTAGGGGTAGAGATGAAGATGGAGGGACACTATAAAAATCCAATTGTATTGCAGCGAGCCGATCCTTGGGTATATAAGCATACAGATGGCTATTACTATTTTACTGGCTCGGTTCCAGGCTATCAGGAAATTGAGGTTCGTCGGGCAAAAACCTTGAATGAATTAGCAACCGCTGAAAGACACAATGTCTGGCATGCCCATGAGACCGGACCATTGAGTCGCTTGATTTGGGCACCGGAAATTCATTTTATCAGAGGCAAATGGTATATCTATTTTGCAGCCAGCGATGACGAAGAAGTCCGTGATGAGCGTCATCACCATCGTATGTTCGTCATAGAAAATAGCAGTCCGAACCCTCTAGAAGGAGAGTGGGTAGAAAAAGGGCAAATCAAGACCCAGCAGGAGAGCTTTAGTTTAGATGGTACAGTTTTCACTCATCGTAATGAGCTATATTATGTCTGGGCGCAGTTGGGCCCTGCGATTCCGGGAAATTCCAATTTGTATTTGTCGAAAATGGAAAACCCCTGGACATTGACAGGCAAAGAGTTATTACTGTCGATTCCAGAGTACGACTGGGAACAAGTGGGCTTTAAAGTCAATGAAGGCCCGGCTGCAATTCAACGCAATGGCAAAGTATTTATTACCTATTCGGCAAGCGCCACTGACGAAAATTACTGTATGGGATTACTGTGGGCAGATGAGAATAGCGATTTGCTAGATGGCTACAGCTGGCAGAAAAATCCATTTCCTGTTTTTGAAACATCTGAAGAAAATCAGCTTTTTGGACCGGGTCATAATTCCTTTACGGTCTCAGAAGATGGCAGTCAAGATTTGATAATCTATCATGCGCGACCAGAAAAAAATCATTCTGGCGATCCTTTAGATAATCCTAATCGTCATGCCCATGTACAAGCTTTTTCATGGGATGAACAAGGCTTTCCTGTTTTTGGGATACCGGGAAACGTAGAAAATCCGAGAACTCAGTCAGAAAGGACAATCAAATGAAAATCTTAACAAATAAGAAAGGCCCTAAAATCAGCAAATACATTTACGGTCATTTTGCGGAACATTTGGGACGTTGTATCTATGAAGGAATTTATGTTGGAAAAGACTCTGACATACCGAACGTAAATGGTATGCGGACTGACGTGGTAGACGCGCTAAAGAATATTGATATTCCTGTACTACGCTGGCCTGGCGGATGCTTTGCGGATGAATACCATTGGAAAGATGGGATCGGTGCACCGGAAGACCGCAAAACAATCGTCAATACTCACTGGGGCGGTGTCACTGAGACGAATCATTTTGGAACCCACGAATTTTTTGAGTTGGTGCGGCAGCTGGAATGTGAAGCTTACGTAAATGGCAACGTGGGCAGCGGCACCGTTCAAGAAATGTCTGAATGGGTGGAATACATCACGATGGGCGGCACTTCTCCAATGGCGGATTGGCGCCGTGAAAATGGACAAGATGAGCCTTGGAAGATGGCGTTCTTCGGCGTCGGCAATGAAAACTGGGGCTGTGGCGGGAATATGCGTCCAGAATACTACGCAGACCTTTATCGGCGTTACCAAACCTATGTCCGCCAATATGGCGAAGACAAGATTTATAAAATCGCCGGTGGCGCCAACGTCGATGATTACAATTGGACAGAAGTATTAATGAAAAATGCGCATTCGATGATGGATGGGTTAAGCCTGCACTACTATGTTCATCCTCAAGGCTGGGAGAAAAAAGGCAGTGCCTTAGATTTTGATGAAGCCGAATGGTTCGTTACCTGTGAAAAAGCCGACCACATGGATGAACTAATCACCCGCCACAGTGCAATCATGGATCAATACGACCCAGAAAAATGTGTCGGCATTATTGTCGATGAGTGGGGAACTTGGTTCAACGTGGAGCCTGGTACCAATCCTGGTTTCTTGTACCAGCAAAATACGATTCGCGATGCCATGGTGGCAGCGATCACTTTAAATATTTTCCACAAGCATGCGGAGCGGGTTCAGATGGCGAATATTGCACAAACCGTCAACGTACTGCAGGCGATGATCTTAACAGAAGGCGACAAAATGGTGAAAACGCCTAGCTATCATGTCTTTGATTTGTACAAAGTCCATCAGGATGCGGAACGGATCGACAGCTACGGCAATGATTTACCTAAAACAATGACCCATACAATGTCGAAAGAGAACAATATTCTGAGCCTGTCTCTATGCAATTACGCCGTTACTGGTACCGAAGAAGTAACCTTTGAATTTGAAGCTGTGAAGAGCGCCAAGCATGCACGCTACATTGTGGGCGACAAAATGAATGCTTATAACGACTTTGACCATCCAGAGGATATCGTCATCAAAGAATTCAGTGACTTTACTTTGGACGACAATATCTTGAAAGTAACAGTACCGGCAATGAGCGTCATCACCTTGCAATTCGAGGTGTAGCAGATGGCTTGCATTGGCTGCGAAATCAAAGAAGAAGCCCAAAATATGGATATTCAAGCGTTGATTGAAGAGCAGCTGGCTTTAGAGCAGCACCTCGCCCCCGAGAAGCTTTTTCAGCAGCGGATACAGACCTGCGAGCAATGTCCGTTCCGTTCACTGCACACCTGTACCAAATGCGGCTGCTTCTACGAATTTCGCGCCCATCTTGTCAATAAGAAATGCCCAGCTGCACGTTGGGAAGAATAAGAGCAAATTTAAAGCAATCATAGAAATAACGAAAAGAGGAATTTAAAATGGTAAAAATGGCGTTGCAGCAGGTATATAAAAAGTATGACAATGCTGAAAATTACTCGGTAACTGATTTTAACCTTGATATCGCTGATCGTGAGTTTATTGTTTTTGTTGGTCCTTCGGGTTGTGGGAAATCGACTACGCTGCGAATGATCGCCGGTTTGGAGGATATTTCAGAGGGGGAGTTGATCATTGGTGATACCGTCATGAATGATGTTGCACCCAAAGATCGGGATATCGCGATGGTTTTCCAGAATTATGCGTTGTATCCCCACATGACTGTTTTTGATAACATGGCTTTTGGCTTGAAGCTGCGCAAATATGATAAAGCAGATATCAAGCAGCGGGTGGACTCGGCAGCTGAAATCCTTGGCTTGACGGAATACCTGGATCGCAAACCAGCCGCACTTTCTGGCGGACAACGTCAACGGGTTGCCTTAGGTCGAGCGATCGTTCGAGACGCGAAAGTATTCTTGATGGATGAACCGCTATCCAACTTGGATGCGAAGCTGCGGGTAGCCATGCGCGCGGAGATCGCCAAACTGCATCAACGGCTAGATACGACCACGATTTATGTCACCCATGACCAAACAGAAGCTATGACCATGGCCGATCGAATCGTGATTATGAAGGATGGCTTCATCCAACAAATCGGAACCCCGCAACAGGTCTATGACACGCCAATCAATGTATTTGTTGCTGGCTTCATTGGCTCGCCTGCGATGAACTTCTTCAAAGTCACACTAAATGACGGGATCATTTCGGATAATCACGGGTTGAAGCTCCGTATTCCTGAAGGCAAAAATAAAGTATTAGTGGAAAAAGGCTACAATGGAAAAGAAGTCATCTTTGGGATTCGTCCAGAGGACATTCACAGTGAACAGATCGCTCTGTCAACGTCGCCGGAAGCAACAGTTCGAGCAGAAGTCGTAGTCTCTGAACTGTTGGGAGCAGAATCCATGCTTTATACAAAAGTTGGTGATACGGAGTTTGTTTCTAAAGTAGATGCTCGTGATTTCCATAACCCAGGAGAAATGATGGAGCTGGCCTTTAACATTTCAAAAGCTCATTTCTTCGATAAGGAGTCAGAAGAAGTGATTAAACTTCCATAGTCCCTGAACAGAAGAGCTTAATAAATCCTTTTGTATAAAAAGTATGCAAAACAGTATTCTTTTGAGGCATTAACGAAAAAAAATCCACCTAAGCAAGCGGCTTAAGTGGATTTTTAATTTTAGCGAATTTATTTATATGTCCGTGAACACGGTTGTTCTCGCTATTTTCTAGCAATAAATATGAAGCGGTGTTCTTGATTGAAAATAAATCCCTTCAACGAAAGCTCTTCTTTTAGGTAGAGCAGTTGCTTGTAATGTGTCGCTACACTGAAATTGGGAAATTCCCAAGGGATTGTTTTGACGTAATAAATTAAGCCGTCTAAGTCGAAAAATTTTTGCTCAAAAAAAGCCTCAGCCTGGAATACTACCGAAAATCCCTGTTGACGCAATTCTGCCACCACAGAAGAAAGATGCAGATTGAAAGTGTCTTTTTTAAAATTCGGAATCAGCTTGGTGCTTAAGGGGAGACCGTTCAAATCGCCTACCTGCTGTGAGATAAAATAGCCGCCCTTTTTCAACACACGCCAAACCTCTGGAACCGAAAAAGCTTCATGGGAGTTCACAACCATGTCAAAGTGCCCATCAGGAAATGCCAAATTATCATTCTCCTCCACAAATTGCACATGTACCCCTTTAGGCTGTAATCGGTTTAACAGCAGCTGATAATTTGGTTCCCAGCCTTCTGTAACTGCCGTACGTTCATAGGGATGGTGAAAGCTCTCAAGCAGTTCACCGCCGCCAGTTCCCATATCCAGCAGCTGCATGGTGGGGTGTAGATGCTTTTTGACCAGCTCTTTATAACTCCAAGGTGTCTTTGCTTGTTCCATCTTTCCCTCTAAATAAGAAAAATCCCAGCCGCTAAATTTGTTTTGATTGTCTTCGCTGGCTAACCAATCCTTCATGTATGTTTTCTCCATTACTATAGCTCCTTCTCATTTTTTTCTGAGAACGATATAGCCGATCGATAGGAAAAATCCACCTCGATACAGTGCCTATCCAATCAGCTGTATCGAGGAGCTACCTCGTTTGTCTACCATACGAATCACCTTCTACAAAGTCTTAATACTAGTATAGCACGCGCAATAATGTAGATGGGAAAAGTCTGAAAGTTACGAGTTGGTTTTGATGGAATAGGTCTCTCTTCGACAAGGAATCAGAAGAAGTGATTAAGCTTCCATAGTGAAAAGCCCATTAATTAATACTTTTCTAAGAGCCAATCGATCACACTCAGCTTCTTTACACCATCGTAGTTCGCTTCTTTATCGAAGTCATCTAAGGTTAATAGATATTTTGGGTAGGAATCATTAATCGATTGTAATGGTCGCAGCTCCCGCTCTAAAACATTTCGATCAGTGGTATTCAAGGCTACCTGATAGTACTTCAGCTCTTGTTTGCTATTAATTGCCACAAAATCCACCTCATAAGTACCGATTTTTCCTACATATACTTCATATCCGCGTCTCTTTAATTCTAAGAAGACAATATTTTCCAAAACATGTCCGAAATCTTCAAGGTGATCACGCAAGGTTAATCTTCTCAAGCCTATATCGACAATGTAGTATTTTTCTTGAGTTTCGAGTAATTCTCTGCCATGGATATCAAAACGCTTGGCCTCGTACATAATTAAGCTATCAAGAATACCTCCGATGTATTTTTCCACCGTCTTATTGGCAATCTGGGCACCTTTGCTGACTAAGGTGTTTCTCAATTTGTTGATAGTGACCAAGCTTCCGATCGTGCTAAATAATGTTTCAATCAGTCGTTGAAGCACTCGAACATCTGAGATATTTAACCGTGCTACGATATCGTTCAAAACGACTGTATTATATACGCCATTTAAGTATTCCAGCGTCTCCTGATCAGAATCGGTAAAGAGGGTATAAGGCATCGCGCTTTTTAGATACTCGTTAAAATAATCGTTGTTGGTCTGTTTGTTTGGGTCATTTTGTAAATGCCATTCTAAGAATTCCGCAAAGGACAAGGGAAGCATCTGTAATTCCACATATCTGCCAGATAGCAAAGTAGCGATCTCCCCACTAAGATAATATGCATTAGAACCTGTGATATACAAATCAACATTCTCCTTAATAAATAAGGAGTCAACCACTCGTTCAAACTGGTGAACATGCTGAATCTCATCTAAGAATATATATACTTTTTCTTTGTTTTCAATTTTAGTGATCAGATAAGCGTACAGGGCATTTGCATCTCGTAACTCGTTGAACTGCATATCTTCAAAGTTAATATTCACAATATTTTCTGCTACTACGCCATCTGCTTCAAGATAGTGACGGTAAAGTGTGAAAAGCGTCGATTTTCCCGACCTGCGAACACCAGAGACTACTTTAATGATTGGTTTGTCACGGTGTCGTTTCAAGAAATCCAAGTACTCAACTCTCTGGACAAGCTTCTTCATGATGTTTGACCTCATTTCCAAACTTTTCTATAATTCTAATTTAGTTTGTATTTGAAGTCAAATTTATGAATATAACATCTAATATTTGGTTTCAAGGAAAGTAATTCTATTTGATCGAGTCGATCGTCAACTTCTTATCGACAAGTCAATAGAAGAAAAAACTGAATTACATTCTAAATAGCCAGTCGAACGAACTACTAGCAAGTAAGGTTCATTCGACTGGTTAATCAATTATCAAAAAATCCTAAGCAAGCAATGATTACTAACTTATTTGAAATCGACATGAACTAATTTACAGGATTCATCCCATAATTTTGCGGAAGCCGTTGTATCTAATGCCTGTTTTGCTGGTGTGATTCGTTTAGGGTATCCATATATTTCCATGAATCTGGTCGGTCCATAAAAAGTACCACTTTGAATCTCTGGGGACGTTGCTGCAAGTAAAGTAGCTCGGACTCCTTGACTAGGTGTTTGGAGCGTGTGATAAATCAATCGTGTATATAGACTTTTTCCAGGTCCATTATCTATTAAATCAGTTGCGACGCCACCAGGATGGACGCCGATACTGGAAATTCCCCAATTTGAAGCAACACTACGCTTATGAAGCTCTAAAGCAAACATTAAACAAGCTAATTTTGATTGCGAATAAGCGACATTTGGATCGTAATTTTTCTCTAGTTGCAAATCATCAAAATGAATTTCTCCAGAACGGTGAGCCATGCTGCTAACTGTTACGACACGAGCGTTTTGTGCTTTACGAAGAAGAGGGAGTAGGTGAGCAGTTAAGGCAAAATGACCTAAATAGTTCGTCCCTAATTGAAGCTCAAAGTTGTTCTTCGTTACTTTTCTCTCTGGGGTCGCCATAACACCTGCATTATTTATTAATATATCCACTTTATCAAACTTTGATTGAATAGCTTTCCCAAATTTTTCTATCGAGCCAAATCAGCAAGATCAAGCTTTTGAAATTCAATTTTGGCCTGCGGATAGTCGTTTTTGATCATTTGAACAGCATGTGCACCTTTACTAGGGTTGCGTCCAGCTATAATAACATTTGCGCCAGCGCCTGATAAAGAAATTGCGGCCTCAAATCCTAAACCACCAGTACCAGTGATGATAATGTTTTTACCAGTTTGAGATCCCATTTCATTTTTTGTCCATCTTTTATTATTATTTCGACTGTTGTTCATAATTAACCAGACCTTTCTTTCTCTTGGTGTTACGATTGCAACGTCTTTGTGTTTGCACTATACTATGCCTAACAAGACGTTTCAAGGGCAATACTACGAAACGTTACAGATAGGAGAAAACTGTAATGGCAAACAAACTGAATACCTATCGAAATGCACTCACAAAAGAAAGCATCTTCATCGCTCTGATGATTTTGATGAAGACAAAGGACTTTCATAAAATCTCAATTACTGAAGTAACCACAAAGGCAGGCGTTTCCAGAATGGCCTTTTATAGAAATTATGAGGTATTAGAAGATGTTATAACTGATTATCTGAATACGTTTTTTGAGAGTTATGAAGAGAAAATCGCTGATATTGGCTTAAACAACACTTATGATATCGTTTTGATGTTCTTCTCAAGTTTTAAAACGGAAAAGACACTTATGATGAACTTGATCGAATCGAATTTGTCTTATTTACTACTTGATAAGAGCAATATATTTTTAGAAGACATATGTAAAGAATTCGTATGCGACAAGTTTTATTCTCCTGAAAAAGAAAAATATACCATCAAATTTTTATGCGGCGGATTTTTTAATATGCTAGTCGAATGGGTCTTGGGAGATTTTAAAGAGGATGAGACCTACATGGCAGAGCTATTCTGCGAATATTGCAACTAATTTGGATGGAGAAGGTAAATCATTTGTTATTGGCGCAAAAGTCTTTGATATCTAACTCATTATATGAATACTAAAACACTCAAAACGATTGTGATGTGATGGAATACCGCAATCGTCTTGAGTGCTTTTCAAGTATCTAAATATCTCTCAAAAATCAATGAAACTTCCCAATCACCTCCTTAATATCCCCTCGAATTTTCCGCACTTGAATAACAAGTCTTCCTTGTTCGGTGACACTTTTTATCGCGAATCTCACAGCAGCCTTCGTTAAGCATTCTTTCGAGCAGCAGTGCACCACTTCTTTCCATTCTTTTCGATCGAAGTGAATATAACAGCTATTGAGAGTTGAACTGTGAGGGTGAAAAGTATAGGTATAATCACCCAACTCTTCGATGAACAGCTGCCTGCAGGAAGGACAGAGGCGCCATTTTCTGCCTTGGTAAATGCTTGGTACGATGTGCTTTTCTTTGATCCGCAGCAGTCGAATCGGGTAATGACTTTTCGTAGGTAAATAGTGATTTGAATAGGTTAGTTGCTCGATCGCTTGGCGTTCGTCAACTGTGTTGAACGTTGGGCTATCATATGTGTTGGTTCGACTCATTTTTCCCCCTCATTTCTAGTAATTATTCTCAAATTTTTTCGTTAAATTAATCCTTCATTCAATCTTCGCTGCATCACCTTCACACAATCAGAGGTGGGACTGATGATCCCATCTTGGAGTGTGCCCACTCTTTGCTGCAAAGCCAAACAAGTAATCGGGCCAAAGTTTCCGTCAGAAGGCACACCTAGTAAGCTTTGAAGTGCACGGATCATATTCGAGCCGCCGTACCCAAACTGAACAGAAGGGATTGCTTGATTCGCCGAGTTTCTGATTTGACCGCTGATGATCCCGTCTTTGATCGCGCAATTTAACACTTCCTGTAGTCGTCTGGTAGTAGCAGGTCCCCACGAACCATCGATCGCTAACATTCGTTGCTGCCCGACATTCTCGCTTGGACCTGCGACACTTGTGTTCTTCACTCGGAAATAGCGCACAGGTAAGCCGGAATAATCGCCCATCCAGCCAATCGCTTTGGTGATGGCGATGTTCTGACAGCCCATGGAATAGGTGCAATGTAGGGCATCACCGTTGATATTACCCAAGAAAAAGCCGGTGTGCCCAGATGACCCCAGCGATGCGCCTTCATGCCCTGCAATCCACAGACATCCCCGACGAACCTCTGAGCGGCTGATTTCTTCCAATAGCGTGCCATTCAATTTAAAAAGTGTTTCCGTATTTCCAATATAGGAATTCTGAGGTAGAAAACCTGCCGCGATCAACGCTCGAAAAACAAAACTAGAACAATCCATTGAACGAACTCCGAGTCGATTGGACATGGAATAGCAGACGTTCCCTCGTAAATTCAGCCCGTATTGCAGGGCATTTTCAGTAGTTGGCAATTGGTTCACCTTCTTTTTCAATTTGATGTATTTATTTTTCCTTCAGAAAAATAAGTCTGATTTTCAAGGCGCATATCATTCCTCTAAACTCCTCTAGATGTTTTTATACTTAGGATATGAATGATCGTGCGCCACTATTGCAGACTGTGAAAAGAGGAACTGACACCCTTACTGAATATTGTTTTCCTGATCGTCCTTATCAGGTGTTCTCCCAACATCTCGTTCAAAGATTCGCAGCCATTTTTGCAGCCAAGTGATCTTCAGCCCGAATTCATGAGCATTTTCCAGAATCGAACCGATCTCGTAAACAATCAATAAAGCAGTCCAGATTAATGCCACGTTGATTGGTAACGTGATCCCAACCGTTGGTGCTATTTTATCCAACGCCGCAGCGCAAATGATGGTGGAGAAGGTGATGAATTTCGTAAATAGGCCATAGAGATTGATGGAAGAAACCCATGAATGACTCTTCAAGGCTTTGATATATCCAGTGAGAAGGTCTAAGCCAGTCATGGTTAAAAAGATACCCATGATCGGTAGGCTTCCACCAAATAGATAAGTGGCAAACGTTCCTCCTGACGCAATTGCTAAAAATTTCATGTACATACCTCACTTTCTAAAATAGTTAGTAAACACCTGCGATATTACTCGCAGGTGTCAGTAAAATGTTGCTCCCTACGCAGTATGAACTTGTCAATGATCGGATCTAATCGCGAAAAAGGCTTATTCCCGCGGAATTTCTATGGGTCCTTCTTTGTTTCTCTTCCTTCTCCTGTATATCCAGCGAAGTAGAACATTACCTTCTTTAGTACTTTGGTCAGATAGTTCTAAATCAGTTCCTGAATCAAAAACTGGCTTCTGGTCGTACTGCTCAATGTGAGCTCCCTTCGGCTGTGGAAGCGACTCTTTTTCCACTGTGATAGCTGCTTTTGTCTTTTCCGCTGGGTCAATCGTTGTTAATTGTTTAAAGTAGTGCCCATGTGGCGTCGTTATTGAATCAAGAGGTGAAGTTTCTGGTAAACCGACCTTCTTTTTCTGCTCACTTGTCGATGGTTCATCAGCCACTTCAAAACAACGGACTTCTTCACAGCTCGGCTCTTCGTCTGTTTCTTCAACCGATGTCTGGTAATAGGTGATGCCTTTTGTCTCATGATCTGGATCGAATATCAGGGTTTCCTTGTAGGTCAAGACCTTTGCGGTCACTACAGAGTCAAATAGTTTTACGCCGTTTTCTGTACAAATGTCTAGTTTCGTTAGTAGTTCGCAAGCTTCTTTTATCTTTGGTACCGGCAGGTCAGGATCGAGCCCCTTATAGGTCCAGTCGTGGGTGTTGCCATCGCCTTTTCCAAAGGTCACAATTAAATCCTCGGTCATCGCTATGTGTCCTTTCTTTATTTTTTTCTGCGTAGGTAAATAGAGTTATCAAGGTTCATTGGTTTCTTCAGGACGGGCAAATGAAAAGAAGGAACGGACTTTTGACACGACTTTCTCGCCGAAGTTTCTCTGTGGGAAGACTCTTGAACTCAGACTTTTCCACTCCGGTGCCATAAAGTAATCTTCAAAATAATGGAAAAAACGTTTCATGGAGCGTGTCGCTTTGGTATTTGTAAACAATTCACGGACAAGATCCTTTAGAAAATGACTAAATTCTGCCGCTCCCAGCTGATTGCGCACTTTTATTGCTAGGATATATTGGATCGTGATACTGCTGTTTTGTGTTTCATCGTAAAAATTGGTGATTCGTTGCTCGAGTGTTTTTGGTTTTAGATAGAATAGCTGCCGGAACGACAGAGGTTGTACATACATCGGTTCTCATCCTTTCGTTCTTTAGTAGAGAAGGGCGGTCACGCGTTACCGCCGCTCCTCAGTGACTTTTCTAAAAAATAATTCGTTCAATCGTTTCGACGTACTTGGCGGTTTCCACAGTGTGGAAGAGCTCAGCGCCGTCTTTATAGCAAAGCTTCACTCCCGTCATACGTTGCAGCAGCCCTTTGATCTCGGTGTCTGTTTTGGCGGTGTTTGGATCGTTGAAGCTCCAGGTTTGGCTTTTACCAAAGCTGTTTTTGAAAGTTGCGACAATTTTTAGCATAGACATGTGTGCTTCTCCTTTCTTTCTTCCTATTTGGTATACCGTGATTGGCTAGTTAGCACCACACCATACAGCTCGCTGCCTTCGACAGATAGCTCTTTCATAATCTCTCCTAGTTCAAGGACTTTTTCTTCGGTTGGTTCATCGATCACATTTGGGAAAGTGATTTTCTTCAGCTTGTCACCACCTGAGTCGATCTCTACTTGTAGTTTGTTGCCAATTTTTTGAATCATCGTTGTTGCCTCCTGTTTGATTTTTTGTTCCGGCCGGTGACTACACGATAAAGGAATTTGAAAAAGAGTGCGAATCGCAAAATAACCACTTCACCCCCCAATTTAATCATTTTAGAAGCTGCAATCCGCATTGCTTCGTTTGAAACAAGCGAAATTAGGGGGTGAATGTGCAATTTTGGGATTTGACAGGAGTGACTATTCACAGTAAGATAAAAGGTTACTCGAAATGGTTGAAATCGAATGTTTGCAATTACTTTTATAGAGGATGACTCCAACTAAAGGTGAAGGAGAGACCACTTGGGTCAGGAAGCCTTCATTTATTTAGCCACTGTAAAAATACAAAAGCGCTATTCACTTTGTCATGGAAGTGAATAGCGCTTTTTATACTAGATCCAGCGAATATTGTGAATGTCGTAAGGATCGTATATCAATGATTCACAATGCTGGAGCGAATAAGTAATCTGATAGAGCCGATTAATCTCACCAATTGATGTTCGGAAAGTTTTTAGGTAAATCCGTTTGCTTAACGTTTTTGCAAACGAGGTATTTGGGAAAAACAAGAAATCTAATGGCACTTCTCCTTGAATGACATAATGAAAGATCCCTCGTCGAATAGTCGCTAAAGCTAAGCATGCAATTTCTGCACGTTTCATGAAGGGTTGCTTTTGAATAGGGAGAATCAGATGAAGCCCATTTGTCATTTGCGCATAATGGGTCTCTTCATGAATAAAAACCTTTGAAATTTTAAGGGGATTGATCCAGATTGTATGGTCCGTGCCTTCCAAAGGAAAAAGGGTGAAATAAGGACAAACCCAGGGCATTTTATATTTACCAAAATGCCCCAGTTGTTTTAAGCAACTCGCTAAGACATGATAATCTGAAAAAGAATGGAATGAGGTAAGGTCCTGCAACATTTTTAACGCATTGCTATCACTAAAAAAGATATCCTCTTCTGTGAAAATTAAGATGCCCTTTTCTTCAGGAGTTGATAGGATGCACAGTATTTCGTGATTACCAGAGGGATCGAAAAGAGTGGCTTCTGATAAAAGTGTCTCCCACAACGGTGACCAAAGTTTGTCGTCTAGATACTCAAAATTATCCATAAGAATCCTCCTCAAAAAAATAAATAATTTTTCTTTCATTAAAAATATAACTCAAGGAGAAAACAAAGGTAAATATAAGTTTTTTGAATTTATTTAAAAAGAACATAAAAATGAAAAAATAGTGTATTTAAGAAATGGATAAGATGCATAGTGGATCAATAAAAAGATGGAATTTTTTGACAGGAATATTACATGTGGTGTTTATAAAGGAGAAGCATATTTATAATAAATATAAAAAATGATAAGATGTTTAATTAGAAGAGTTTTAATTTTAGATATAGTAAACATTATTTTTATTGCTTGGTCTTACAAAAAACTAGAAAAAAGCAAAAAAATAAAGAACCATTTATGTGACTTATTAATCTTTTGCAAATTATTTTGTAATGCTATTATAAAATACCCATTATTAATAAGCAATACAAATTATAAAAAAACACTATTTTTTAAATCAATAGAAAGTAACTAAATTAATCATCATTTAATTTTAGTTTATTCTTCATAGAGTATTAAGAATAAGCAAAAATATGAACCGTCTGATAAGCCGTCAAACTAGGAGGAATGTAACTATGCGAAAAGGTGAAAATATATACTTACGAAAAGATGGTCGTTGGGAGGGAAGATATCCTAAAGGTAGAAAATTAAATGGCAGACTAAAATATGGATATATTTATGGAAAGAGTTATACAGAGGTTCGACAAAAGCTGTATCCTTTAAAAATTCAATATCAATCATTGCAACAGATAAAGGGAATTTCTGCAGATACGTTTGAAGAATGGACGATTGAATGGCTCAATGAAACCCAAAAGGAAGTAAAGCCTTCTACATTTGCCAGTTACTATTATAAGATCACAAAATATATTTTACCTGTACTGAAGGATACTCCGTTAAACGAAATAACTATAGATGATGGAAGACATCTATTTCAAACTCTTCAAAAAAAGCTTTCTCAATCAACCATTCAAGTTATTTTTCGGATTCTCAATAAATGTCTAAATTATGCGAAAAAAAGTGGAAAGGTAGTCTCTAATCCAATTTCTGAGTTGCAGCTACCTAAATCAAAACGCAGAAAGGTCAGAGCTTTGACTGTTTCGGAGCAAAGACGGATGATGCAAGCCGCTGCTCAAGAAAAAAATGGGCGAGGGATTCCAACTCTGTTTTCTCTACATTCAGGTATGCGAATTGGCGAGATAGCTGCCCTAAAATGGTCAGATATTGATTTTGAATCAGGTTTGATTCATGTACAACACACCTACCAACGAGTAGGAACGATCGAAATGAAGCAAAAAACACAGTTGATATTTGCAGATTCAAAAACAGAGTCATCTGTAAGAGTAATCCCATTAAGCCCTACATTGAAGGTTTTGTTAAAGGAGCACCAGAAGCAATCGAAAGGTAGCTTTGTTTTCTCTACAAACGGTCAACCATCTGAGCCACGTTTACTTACGTACCATTTTCATAAAATTCGAGAAAGAGCAGGGTTACCAGGTATCCATTTCCATCAGCTTCGCCATACATTTGCAACACGGTGTTTGGAAGTGGAAAAAGATATCTCATCAGTCAGTGCACTTTTGGGTCATGCTTCGACACAAATGACGTTGGATACTTACGTGGATGCTATGTTGGATCAACGTTTTTCTGTTGTATATAAAATGGACGATTATATTGGTGCTAGAACAATGTAATCCTTTTCAAAAATCAAACGATCAGTTTTTGGTATACTCTTTTTTTAAAACGCAAGTAAGCGCTTTCTTTAGATAGAATAGTTGAAAAATGAGGTTAAACTATTCGTAAACTTGATTCGATCTTAAAAAAAAGAATTTGTTATGTTAAAAAATAGTTATAACCCGTCAATCATCGTCAACAAAGCACTAAGAACCTTTTCAAATAAGGGTTCTTAGTGCTTTTCTAGTTTTTTGTAAGACCAAGATTATTTCACCTCAATTTGTTAATGAAGAATCACTTTTTCTTGAGGTTAATATGACGGGAATTATTACTATCAGGAATATAGTTTATAACTAACAAACAAATAGTTTAAAATAGCTGGCTGAAAAATTTCGATAGCCATCATAAAAAAATAACGGAGGTCTACATGAACATCGAGCGTTATAAACCTAAGGTAAATTCGTTTCATTACGATACAAAAGAAGATTACGAGGAGTATGATAACTCCTTTAAAATTCATATTACCCCTTTAAGGATAGCGTATCCTGCCGATCAGGACAATAGTTGTACACTTGGGATTCGCCTAGATTTCACAATGATTTTTGAAGAATTTGTCATATCCGGCAGTTTGGGGCAGGTTAATCTTTTTAAAGATCGCCGAATTGAATCTCAGGAGGATCTGACACAGGAAGAGCTGGATGAGTTAATGAAGCCGCTCTTCCTTTTAGTAAAACGAATGACCTACGAAGTAAGTGAAATCGCGTTAGATGAGCCGGGAGTTACGATTCAATTCGATCAGGTAAATCAACAGGCAATAGAAAATATCAATGGAGAAGAAGGGTGAGTGTGATTTGGTGAAGAAGCATTATTATCAAAAGCAGGTAAAAACAATCTATCGTTCCAAAAGGAATCAACCACAACTTGTGAAGTCAGGAGTAAAAGGTGCGACCACCTTGATTGGGTCAGCCTCTATCCTATTAAATAGTGCACCAGTAGTATTTGGTGCAGAAGAAGTTGGCGCGAGTGAAGGAACAGAACCAGTTATTGAACAACTACAAACAGCAAGTGAAGGAACAGAACAAGCGCTGACAGAAAACACTACAGTGCCAGAAGAACCGACAAATCCAGTAAACCCAGTGGAACCAGAAGAACCGACAAATCCAGTGAACCCAGTAGAGCCAGAAGAACCGACTGATCCAGTAAAACCGGTTGAGCCAGAAGAACCGACAAATCCAGTGAAACCAGTAGAGCCAGAAGAACCGACAAATCCAGTGAAACCAGTAGAGCCAGAGAAACCGACTGATCCGGTGGAGCCAGTCAAGCCAACAAAACCAACCAAGCCAACGACTCCGACGAAACCGAAAACGCCTGAAACACCAACGGATTCGAGTGCGAATAATGCAACCACGACTCCGTCAACAGACACTCCAATATCTGTTCAAACAAGCGCAGCACCTGTTGAGCAGCCAATTGTCAGTCAGGTAGAAACACAACCAATTGCTGAACTAGTTCCTTCAACAACAGAGGCAAGTGATGGTGCACTTCATTTTGAAAAGGATGAATCGGTAGAAAGCTTTATTAAGAAAATCGGGGAGCCTGCTCGAAAGATTGGGCAGAAGGAAGATTTGTATGCTTCTGTGATGATCGCGCAAGCCATTTTAGAATCAGCGAGCGGAACAAGCCAGCTGGCGCAGGCGCCAAACTATAACTTGTTTGGAATCAAAGGCAGTCATAATGGAAAGAGCGCGACCTTTAATACACAGGAAGATCTAGGCAATGGCAATATGACGACCATTCAAGCTGAGTTTAGAGCCTACGAGAATTACGAAGAAAGCTTTGAAGATTATGCCAAATTGATGAAAGAAGGTCTATCAGGTAATAGCGAGTTTTACAGCGGTACTTGGAAATCAAATACAGAAACCTATGAAGATGCAACGAAATTCTTGACCGGAAAATATGCGACAGATACTTCCTACAATCAAAAATTAAATGGATTGATCGAGACTTACAACTTAACAGAATATGACAAAGAAAAAGCTGAAGCAGAAATCAGTGCACAAGGCTATGCTGTTCCAGTTGAAAACTATACGATTTCCAGTCCCTTTGGTGCAAGGGGGAGTGAGTTCCACCGTGGCTTAGATATGGCGGCCGCACAGGGAGAACCCATCTACGCCAGCAAAGCTGGAACAGTCAATGTCGCCGAATACCACTATTCTTGGGGAAATTATGTAGTGGTCGAACATGAAGAAGGGATGACTACACTCTACGCACATCAAGCACAATATGTGGTGAAAGCGGGCGATCAAGTGGAACAAGGTCAAATTATCGGTTACGTAGGAAGTACAGGGAACAGTACCGGACCTCATTTACATTTTGAAGTTTGTCGTGACGCTTCATTGAGTCAATCCCAACTGATTGATCCATCATCGGTTCTGTTTTAGAGGTTCTGAATGAAGTTTAACGAAGAAGCTATTAAAAACACGACTTTCCCAAGTGGTGCAATGGGATACAAGAAGAAAGACGTTGATGATTTTCTAACCTATGTCGCCAAAGATTACGGTTCCTACCAACGACAATTGGAAAAAAGCAGGCAAGAAACAGCTGCAGTCGAAAAAGAGAAAGAAGACTTGATAAAAAAGCTTGAAGAACAAAAAACTGCAGAAAAGACAGCGCTTGAAAAGATCAAACAGGAAAATCAAGCATTGAAGCAGCAAATCGTCGCGATTCAGACCGAAAGTGTCTCGAATAATCTGAATGAAGATACTGCCTTGTCATTGGCACAAAAGGTCGCATTACGAATCGAAAGGCAAGCAAAAGAAGAAGCCCAGGAAATTTTGAGTAGTGCGGATCAGTACTATCAAGAACAATCAAGAAAGCTGGAACAAAAACGCAAAGAAATCGGTTCAGAAGTGGTGACGAGCTTATCTGAATTGATTGGCAGTGAGCGGATGATCGTGGCGTCAATTGATACGGTTAAACAAGAGTATGTCCGATTGATGAATGTGATTCGAGAGAATTATGATGCCCTGACGGAAGAGACAACAAAAGAGTAGAGGAGGGAGAAAGATGCACTTTAATCCAAAGGATATCCGCGGATTGACGTTTCGTCGTCGGTTATTCGGCTATCGTGCGGGAGATGTCAAAGATTTCATGAGGCACGTTGTGGAAGATTATGAAGCCTATCAAGTCAAAGAGAGTGAGATCGTTGTTTATCAGCATGAGATAGAAGAACTGCAAGAAAAGATCAAGAAACACCATGCGAATGAGCAACAGCTTAATAGACGAATTGATCAGCTGAAAACAGAGAATCAACGATTGAAGGAGTTTGAAACAGAGCTCCAAGAGCTAGAGAAGATGAAAGAACTGGCTCAAAAGACAGCAGATACTGTGCAGGCAGAGGCGAAGCTCCTATTGGAGGAAGCCAAACAGCAAAAAGACAAGCTGATCCAAGAAGCAGAGGCTGCCAAGATGAATCACTTGCTCAATTTGCAGATTGAGCTAGGCGAGCTACTCAACGAACAGGATCACCTCAATACCCAGATCGCCAACAAGAAGATGGAGTACCTCGAACTAGAGCTCCAATACGAAGATTTACTCGTCACCAAGGAACGTGTAGCAAAAGAAGCACAGGTATTGAAGTCCGAATTCTTAGCTCTACGTAGTAAGCTGATCCAGAAATATGCCGAGGGTCTTGATGAATTCATCGAAGAAAACCAATTATTGAATCAGCCAACGATTGAAGAGTCGTCGAAAGTCATGAAATTAACGTCTAAAAGGATTGGCTAGGAGGGGAAAAATGGATTTTGAATTTTTAAATAAAGTTTTCGATATCCTAGCTGAGCTTAAAATACGCCGCTATGTCTTCCCTTTGATGGTGATTATAACGACACTTAGCTATTTAAAAGTACGGCATGAACGTAAGAAGATTACCCGTGAAGAAGAAGATGCCATGATTGAAGCTACCTATGAAAAAGACGAGAACGGCCTTTATCCATGGGAGACGGATACGAACGATCATCCTGATCGTGTAGGGAAGAACAGTACACCATTACAGAAAAATTGGGGACCGAAAAGAGGTCAATGGTGAGAATTTTTGAAAGCAGAACAAGCATGTAAAAAGGGGAGTCTATGTGAAGGAAGTCAGCATTGCAAGAATAGTCAAACAACTGAAACAAGTGCCAATCGAAACGAAGCAAACGCATATATTTCTTTCCGTTTCTAACGGAAAAGAACGGGCAAAAGTCAAAAATGTTCGCGGAGAAACCCTAGAGCATAGTCTAGAGTGGCTAAAGGAAGAATTGTTAAAAACGGATGCGCCACACATTCGAGTGGATGCCGTTACACATATCGAGGAATACAGTTATGCCGAGTTGAACCATCGATTATCGTTGGTTCCGCGCAATAACTACTTTCGGACAGGGATCGCCTTTGATCGGAAGTTTCGGACGGCTTTTCTCGGGGAAGAGATCATGGGCAGCGCCTTGATTCGACCATCGAAGAACCATAGAGTCGGCTTTAACAATCCAGAATTATCGCTCAATATGCCGAATCTGGAAAAATACATCCAGCGAAAATATCATTCACCATTGCGAGAAAAGTTGAAGCAGAAAACCTTCTACTTGTTTACTACGCAAGGGTTTTATTTTGAAGCAGATGAATGGATCAAGCTATCCACGAAGCCGGATCAAGAAGGAATCCGCGGAACGAACTATGGACTGTTGCCGAAGCAGATCGATCATGCGATCGAACAGGGGGAAGATTTCTTATTCAGACAAATCAAGGATTCCGGTCAGTTCATCTATGGCTATTATCCGACCTATGATTATTCCTTGACTGGCTACAATTCTGTTCGACATTTCTCCAGTGTCTATGCGTTATTAGAAGCACAGGAATATCTTGGGAAGAAGGAAGAGCTGAAACGCTCGGAACAAGCCCTTGACTGGGGAGTGAAAAATCTTTTATTAGAAAAAGACGGCGCGCAGTATGTCCAAGAACAAGCGCGTTCCGGCATCTCCATAAAGTTAGGTGCGCAAGCCTTAGCGATCCTCGCGATGGCGAAGTTCCAGACAATCACAGGGAATACCAAGTATGAAGAGATCATCAATCAGTTGATTCAAGGGATCGATGATCGTTTCGTCAATGAAGCAGGTGAGACCACCCATATCTTGAATGACCAGCTGGAAACGAAGAAGAAGTTCAACATCATCTACTACGATGGGGAAGCAGTCTTCAGTATTCTTCGCGGCTATGCCATCACTAAGAACGAACGGCATCTCCAATTAGCAAAAAAATTGTTTGACCGTTTCGTTGAAAAAAAATACGAACGTTACCACGATCATTGGTTGAGCTATGCCACCAATGAGATTCTCCTATACCTCAATGATAAGAAGTATTACGAGTTCGGATTGAAGAACGCGTTTGAAAATCTGAACTTCATTGAGTTTCGCGACACTGCCTACCCAACCTTGTTGGAGCTATTGATGGCAGCGATTAAAATGACCGATAAGGTCCAAGAAACCAGCTATTTTAAACAAGGCGAGTTTACTCAATTTGTTTCCAAAATAGACTTTTGGCGTTTGCGACAGGTCGCCGCCAAACGTGCTGAAATCGAGATTGAAAAGGGGGTTATGTTTCCTGAAATGGCAATGTTTATGAAGTGTCCAGAAAAAATCATGAATGGGTTCTACACCCGTCATGACAAATTCCGGATGCGCATTGATGATCAAGAGCATTTTCTTAGCGGCTTGATTAATTTTTTTGACTATTTTTACAAATAGATCAATAAAAACACTCATATTCATGGCAACAAGAAACTTTTTTATAAAGAAAGAAGGGGTTATTACACATGAGCAATGACAAAAGAACCATCTATCGGAAAGAACCGATAAAGAAGTACAAAATGCACAAAGTGAAAAAACATTGGGTCGTTAAAGGCGGTGTCGCCGGCGCAATGATCGTCGGATCCGTCGGTGCACCAATGGTTCAGACCTTATCTTATGCGGCAGAAACGCAGTCAGTCAAGTCTGGAGAGGAAGAACAAGATCAGGTTTCGGATTCTACACAAGATTCAACATTGGCAACCGTTGAATCAACGACAGAAACAGTCGAAGAAGAGATAACGGTATCAACGGAAGAAGAAAAAACAGAAGATGGAACCAGTACTTCAGAATCAGAAGAAAAGCAATCTCGAGTGGTAGATAATGGTGATGGTACTAAGACATTTACTGCGAACGAAGATGCTGAATTTACAGTAACCAATATTCAACGAGTTAATTATGACGGAACAGTACCAGCACCTTCAGATCTTTCCGTAAATATGTTCACAAATGGTATCTCTTTTTCTTGGGAAATTGATAACTCAGATAACAACATAAATGTTGGTGATAAAATCATTATTCCAATTAAGGGTAATAAGCAAAATTATGAATCCACTGCGTCAGACCCTACATTCTTCAGTGTAGGTGGTGAAATCCCAGGTGTGGGAACACTTAGATACATTTCTGACTCTGTGGGTTTTGAGCTAACAATTACAGACAATATTCTTGAAAAGAAGAAAGGTGATAGTCTCTTCAATGGTGGATGGAGATTTTTCCCTAGAGAATATAATTCTGACGTTAATGGATACGCTTGTTTACCAATAGAAATAAGCTTTGCTGGAGAAGTGATTGAAACTATTACCTCTACGGCTGTCGATGGTCCGCAAGAAATCGGAACAAAAGCAGTAGGATCCTATAATTTTTCAACAGCGGGCTCAATAAGCCCAGGCCATCAATATACTAATTCACAAAAACTTGCAACTGCAATCAAAGGTGAAAATCTACCACATGAAGATAGTAGTGTAGTACAAATTTCAAAAACTACTTTGGAGTCAGATTCAGCTGTCACTGGCTACACTGGGGATAGTCAACAAGATAAAACTTCAGGTAATTATATTTATGTTGATGTTCCTTCTCCAGATGGTTCAGGAACACTATTTACAGATGCACTTGCTCTGCAAGGGATATCATTAAAGTATATAAATGTTCCTGCAGATGCAACAAATTCAGAGATTACACAACTCTTGAGAGCGGGTGGAGTAAACACATACACGTCAATAAAAAATTCAGATGGAACTTACACGTATGCCACAAACATTGCCACCAAATATAATGGAATGCTTCTGACAAATACAGAAGAATACAAAAATAGTGGAGCTCAAAGTCCCGTTGAGTTTCTTGAGAATAGATTTGGTGTTGAATATACAGAACCAGATTTAGTTAATAGAATTAATGAAGCTTTTAGTACTCAAACTTTGAAATTCCATTCAGCATTTACAATTGAGTTTGCTGACTCAACAGCATCACATATTGGAAGTGTTGAATATAGTGATTCATTAGGCGGATCAGAAAATTACACTATTACTAGTTCTCCCAATATAATTTCCGTTGAAGGGCAAAGTTTGATTAAAGTTAATTATGTTGATAATAATGGAAATGCTATTAAGTCTGTCACCAATATAGCCGGATGGCCTGATGCGACAACGACTATTACAGAAGAAGAACTAGCTATCACGGGATATAGCTTAGATAAATCAAAATTACCTGCAGGAGCTAATTCTGAAACTGGGGAAATGAATGTTACTTTTCCTGCAGAAGGTGAAACAAAAGAGGTAACCTATGTTTACACTGCAAATGAATCTAGCGTAAGCGTGAAATACATGTTAGACACAAATGGAGATGGCATTGGAGATGAACCTATCAACGCTGGTGCTGATGACACAGCGTTGACTGGTAAATTCGGACAATTATATATTACACAAGTGAAGGACTATCGTGAAAAGAATTATGTTTTGTCACAACGCCCGTCAAATGCTGTAGGACGTTATGCGGAACCGACACCAGATGTTGTGTATGTCTATCAAGAAGTAGGCAGCTTGATTATTGATACCACTGCTTATGATGGAAATATTAGTGGTTCAACAACTAAATATGAAATCAATGATGATTATACAAGTCTTAAAGACTTAGTCGTGCCAATACCTCCTGAAGGATACCATTATATAGATGGAAATGGAACTACTTTGACTCCCGGTCGTGCGATTCAACCTACGACAAAAAATGGAAATACAACGTGGAGATTAACAGAGAATGATGCGGGAATTATCTATCATTACGTTGATCACGAAGGGAATAAGATTGCAGATGACATTACCGTAGGATCAAAAGTAGGTAGTGCGATTTCTGAAAATATCAATGTTGTAAGTGGCTGGCTTTATGTCAGAAAACATGCAAGTTCTGATTCCGATATGATTGTAGATGAAAGTGGTACATCGGAAATTACCTACGTGTACCGTCAAATGGGTAGCATAGTTACTGATAGTGATGATCCTGAATTTCCAGGAGGAGAAACTATCATATATCCGAATGATCCAAATGATCCAAGTAGCATGTTAGATCAAAGCCATCCGGATTTTCCAACGATTGCCTATGTTCCAGGATATACACCTACAGATAAAGAGGGTAATGAGTTGGAATGGGTTGACCCAGACGACGAAACAAAAGGATATAAGATCCCAGATATTGATGATCCTGGTGATAATCTCGAAATTAAGTATGTAGAAAATGACGACAGCGATAGCGACTCAGACTCAGATAGCGATAGCGATTCGGACTCAGACAGCGACAGCGATTCAGATAGCGACAGCGATTCAGACTCAGACAGCGATAGCGACTCAGACTCAGATAGCGATAGCGATTCGGACTCAGACAGCGACAGCGATTCAGATAGCGACAGCGATTCAGACTCAGACAGCGATAGCGACTCGGACTCAGACAGCGACAGCGATTCAGATTCAGACAG
>NZ_JCAFYN010000042.1:0-33930 GCF_059374735.1 Enterococcus sp. GPZ-007
TTGATTCTATGGCGATGGCTTTTGTAATTATTGTCATCTTGCATATAGTTCAGATGGTTGTTCGGGTTGCTTACTTCAATAAAACTGGTAATGATCTCAATCTGTTGGTGACATCAGGTTTAAGTATCGAAGCCTTAGGAGATAGCGGCAGTCACCTAGAATCTTTTGGTGTTGATTTAGCTATTTATTCAGCCTCTTTATTTGTAAATCGTTTAAGGTACACTGGGCGAACTGAATGGATTAAGCATCGTTATGCTGTTAAGAGTGAAGAAATAATTGAAGAAAGCATCAAAGCAGAAAATGAAGAAACGGAGGATGGTTTCATAAAATTTTAAAACAGATCTGAAAATAGATTTACTGTGGATATGGCGATTAGAGCGTCATATCTGCTTTTTTGCCTTTCCCAGCATTCTATTTTATAGTAAAAGAAACATCGAAAAAAAAATGAGGAAGGTATCGAGATGGGAAATCAATTTGTGCGGATCGATGAGAAGAATTGGAAACGAGCGATGCATTGTCAGGTATTTAGAAATAGCGTGGAGCCGGCTTTTTGTGTAACTTTTGAGCTGGATATCACGATTTTTTTAAAGAAGCTTCGAGAGCAAAAGTACTCCTTTACGTTTGCGATGGTTTACAGTGTCTCGGTGTGTGCCAATCAAATTGAAGAATTCCGCTATCGCTTTGTGGATGGCGATATTGTTCTTTATGACCAGATCGATACGGCGTTTACCTACCTTAATAAAGAGACTGAGCTGTTCAAGGGGGTAAATGTTCCATTAACGGAATCGCTGGAGGAATATGTAGCGTTAGCTGCTAAAACGGCGGAGGAGCAGCAGGAATATTTCACAGGTCCGTTAGGTAACGATGTGTTTCAGTTTTCGCCGATGCCGTGGGTGACCAATACCCATATCTCCCATACGAATTCTGGGAAAAAGGATAATGCTACGCCACTATTTGATTGGGGCAAGTATTTTCAGCGAGACGGCCGAACGCTGTTGCCTTTCTCTGTTCAGGCGCATCACTCGTTTGTTGATGGCCTGCATATCGGCAAGCTGGTAGATACGTTGCAAGCGTATTTGGCTACTTTCTAATATAATGAAGCTGAAGAGAGGCTTGAAGATGGTCACAAATATTGAGGAATTGTATGAAGCGTTTAGTCGAGTTATGGATGATAAACGCTGGTGGGACACGGATAATAAATGGGAGATTTTACTCGGTGCGGTATTGGTTCAAAACACCAATTGGCGCAATGTTGACTATTCATTAGACAAACTAAATGAAGCGACGTAGTTTTTACCGGAAAAGATTTTGGCTTTAGATAAAGAGCAATTGCAGGAATTGATTCGACCGAGTGGCTTTAATAAGGGAAAGTCTAATACGATCATTGGTTTGCTGACATGGTTGGAGGGCTATCACTTTGATCTAGCGCAAGTGTCTCGGAAAGATTTTGCCGAATTACGCAAAGAATTATTAGCGATCAAGGGCATCGGTGAAGAGACCGCCGATGCTTTACTGGTCTATGTCTTTGAGCAGTCGACCTTTATAGCGGATAAGTACGCGCAGCGGATGTTTGAAAAATTTGGTTTTGTTTCTAAGGGATATAAACAGTTAAAAAGCAAAATCAGTTGGCCGGAAACGATGGATACCCTCAAAGCACAAAACCTCCATGGCTGGATCATTGAGTACGGGCAGGTTTATTTGAAAAATGATGAGCTGTGGCAAAGTGGTCCCTTGAAAAACTTTAAGTTGAGATTAAGTTCTGAGGTTGATTAGACGTCAAAAAAGTGTCTAAGCTTTCCTTCAAATACATTTCGTGTTATAACTTTTCAAGTATTCAACGTCGTAGGTTAAAAAATACTATTACTATAGGGAGTAATGAAATGGTTACATTAAAATCAAAACGGGAAATCGACCAGATGAAAGAATCAGGCGCGATTTTAGCTGGTGTCCATAAGCAATTACGGGATATCATCAAGCCGGGAATCACTACAAAAGAAATCAATCAATTTGTCCAAGAAAAGGTCGAAGCAGCAGGCGCAACAGCTGCGCAAATCGGATTTGAGGGTTATGAATTCGCCACCTGTACCAGCGTGAACGACGAAATCTGTCACGGGTTTCCATCGAATTATCGTTTGAAATCAGGTGATGTATTAAAGGTTGATTTTTGTGTCGACTATCACGGTGCTATTTCTGACAGTTGCTGGACGTATGCAGTCGGTGAGATCACACCTGAACATCAGGCGTTGATGGATGTCACGAAAGAGGCTTTGATGATTGGCATTGCTCAAGCACAGGTCGGCAATCGAGTTGGCGATATCGGTCACGCGATTCAGACCTATGCAGAAGCTAAGGGCTATGGTGTAGTACAGGATTTTCTTGCGCATGGCATTGGTCCAACAATCCATGAAGAACCTTTCTTCCCCCATTTCGGTACGGCTGGCAAGGGAGCGCGACTAAAAGAAGGTATGACCATCACGATCGAACCAATGATTACCACTGGAACATGGGAAGCCGGTATTGATGGCAATGGCTGGACGGCTCGCACATTAGATGGCAGCTACTGTGCACAGTATGAGCATTCCATCGCTATTACTAAAGATGGTCCAGTAATCATGACTGAACAAGAAGCATAATCAACAAAAAGAGGGCTCGGATAATCGAGTCCTCTTTTTGTTATTTATTCAATAGAATATTTTTGGTTAAATAATTTGGGTTGTTTTTAAAAGCTTATTAATTCAAAGTTTTTACTAATATTAATAAATAAAGGTATATCTGTTTTTATATATACAAGCATACAAAAAAGTTATATCATAATGAATATAAAAGCACGGTGGCGATTACATAAAAATAGATGGGGGTTTTAGATAATGGGTGTTGGCGTTGGTATTGCGAAGCTAGCTGAGAGGCAGCTGTTTTTAATGAAAGTTGAAAATTTAAATAAACGTGTAAGGGCTTACTTTGCTAAAACGCAGGATGTTGATTCGTTGATCGAATACGGAGTAGCAATCCTCGTGCGGAATTTTTTCTGTATGAAGGCATTTCCTGACTTGATTAAGGACTTGATCAGAGAAGTCTATCTGTCAGCAGAAAAAACCAACACCATGTGCCAGTACCTGCCCTACTTCCAAGAATATTTTTCGGCTGATGAGTGGGAAACATTGATAAAAAGGCTGTACGGCAGTCGTTCACAATACCTCGCGCAAACAATTGAGGCACGCATCTATAAGGGCTTTTTAGAGCGGGAAGGGACACTCGATAATCGGATCTAGGGTCTTGTTTATCGTGTCGAAGCGATCTTTGAAGGTGAAGACGGCAAAAAACACAAATTGACGATTCGCGAAACAGACTCAACGATCGATGAAGAGCTGACTATCAATATTCTAAACATTTTGACCACCTTGAGTATCTTTAAAGTGGAGGGCGGGCAAAAATTTGCGACTTACGTGAGCTACAAAACACAAGGAACGATCATTGCCACCTCTAACAATTCACGTCAAAAACCTCAAAAGACTGCTGATGAAAAAGAAACAGTCATTGCCGCTGCGCAAGCACCACAACCAGAGAAAGTTCAAAAACAACCTGTGCCATCTAATAAAAATGAAGACGTTTCTGCACCGCTGGTTGATCAGAAGCCAGATAAAGAGTTGGATGAAGCAACGGATATTAAGAACACAGTGAAGAAGAAAAACAGTCCGAATGCTGCGCCACCAAAAGACGACATTCCGCCGGAAAATTCCAATGAACCGAACAACCGATCAACGGATGCCACTGACAAGAAAAAGAAGACCGCAGCAAAACCCGATACCGCTAATAAAGGTTCTAGTAAAAGTGTGGGAAAAGTGGAGAAGAAAAGAAACGAAAAGGAAACGAAGAGACGCGTGGACAGAGCACTTGGGAAAAGGAAAAATAGGCATAAGAAAAAAAGATAATCGCGCCATTGGTTAGTGGAAAAGATTCATTAAAGGTATGCATGATTGAAAAAAATGAGACAATCAGGCTTCTTTCATGTGGAATTAAACAGGAGCGAATGGTGTAGTCTATTTGTTGTAGATGTAACTGATTGAGATAAGTTTGGACACTAAATGTTGGATGATCCATCTGATGTTAAGTGTTCCTTTTTGCGTTGAAATTTGTTTTGCAGGATTTTTTTTGACGATTTTTTAGACAAATCAAGCAATTAGTCAAAATTTTTGATTCCTTGAAAGCGTCTTATTTTCAATATTTTTTTCGAGTTGGTAAGCTGAGGGTAACAACTTGAAGGGGGAAACATCATGAGATATACGAATGGAAATTATGAAGCATTTGCTAGACCGAGAAAACCAGCAGGCGTCGATGACAAGAGTGCCTATATCGTTGGTGCAGGACTGGCTGGCTTAGCAGCAGCGGTCTTTCTGATCCGAGATGGTCAAATGAAGGGGGAGCATATTCATATTTTTGAGGAACTTTCTTTATCTGGCGGCTCATTGGATGGAAAATTTATTCCTCACGACGGCTTTGTGACTCGGGGCGGTCGTGAAATGGAAAATCATTTTGAATGTTTGTGGGATCTATTCCGTTCGGTGCCATCACTGGAAGTAGAAGATGCTTCAGTCTTAGATGAATTTTATTGGTTGGACCATGATGATCCTAACTCATCAAATTGTCGGATTATCCATAACCGTGGTGAACGTGCAGAAGATGATGGTGACTTTACATTGTCGAAAAAAGCGCAAAAAGAATTGGTTGATCTATTTATGACTTCAGAAGACCAACTGATCGGTAAGAAGATCGAGGATGTTTTTGGCGAAGAATTCTTTGCCTCTAACTTTTGGTTATACTGGTGCTCGATGTTCGCTTTTGAAAAATGGCATTCAGCAATTGAAATGCGCCGCTACGTGATGCGCTTCATCCACCACATTAAAGGATTACCAGATTTTACAGCTTTGAAATTTACACGCTACAATCAGTATGAATCTTTAGTAAAACCATTATTGGCTTTTTTAAATGATCATGGCGTGGATTTCCAATATGAAACGAAAATCAACAATATTCAAGTCGATGCGACGCCAGACAAAAAAGTCGCTAAGAAAATTTTGCTGACGTGCTCAGATAAAGCCGAAGAAATTGATTTAACCGAAAATGATCTAGTCTTTGTCACAAATGGCTCGATTACTGAAAGCTCAACAGAAGGCGACCATCGTACACCTGCACCAATCACTCGCGAATTAGGTGGCAGTTGGAACTTGTGGAAGAATTTAGCGAAGCAATCTGATGAGTTCGGTCATCCCGAAGTCTTTTGTGATAATTTGCCAGATGAAAGCTGGTTTGTTTCAGCAACCGTGACATGGGAGAACTTTGACATTGAACCTTATATCTCACGCTTGACGCAACGGAAATTACGGACTGGAAAAGTTGTCACTGGCGGGATTATTACGATCAAAGATTCGGACTGGTTGATGAGTTTTGCGACACACCGTCAACCACATTTCAAAGAACAAAACGATCAACAAACTGTAACCTGGGTCTATGGTCTACTGTCAAATACGCCAGGAAACTACATCAAGAAACCGATCGAGCAATGTAGCGGGCAAGAAATCGTCCAAGAATTGATGTATCATTTAGGTGTGCCGGAAGACGAAATCAAACGAATCTCTGAAGAGTCTTGTGTTGTGACACCGGTCTATATGCCATTTATCACGTCGTACTTTATGCTGCGGGAACCAGGCGATCGTCCACTAGTCATTCCTAATGGTTCAGAGAATTTGGCTTTCATTGGAAACTTCGCTGAAACCGAGCGTGATACAGTCTTTACGACGGAATACTCCGTTCGTACAGCAATGGAGGCAGTTTACTCATTCTTAGATATCGAACGTGGTGTGCCCGAAGTCTTTGCATCAGCTTATGACATTCGAACATTAGCGAATTCAGTTTATTATTTGAGCGACCGTAAGAAGCTTTCTGAGATGGATCTGCCATTTGTTGAGAAAAAAGTGCTGGAGCATTTCGTGAAGAAAGTTGAACATACCTATATTGGTGATGTCTTGAAGGACAATCATCTACTATAAAAAGGAGTGGGAGAATTTTTCTCTCACTTTTTTTATCAAAACAGTTGCCCTCAACCATGGTTTAGGGTTTAAAGTAGGTAAAAATTGATGGAGGTCTTCAACATGACAGAAAAAGTATTGGTAACTGGCGGAACGGGATTTTTAGGCATGCAAATGCTCTTACAATTATTGAACAAAGGCTATGACGTGCGAACTACGGTACGTTCATTGAAAAGCAAAGACAAGGTAGTTAATACATTACGTGAAAATGGTGTCACAAAATTTGATCAGCTTTCCTTTATTGAAGCGGATCTATCGAGGGATGACAATTGGGATGAAGCGATGGAGGATCGTGATTATGTATTGAGTGTGGCTTCACCAGTTTTCTTTGAAATTCCAAAAGATGAAGCTGAAGTGATTCGACCAGCAATTGAAGGGATCGTGCGGATTTTGAAGGCGGCTAAACGCACAAAGGTGAAACGGGTCGTGATGACTTCAAATTTCGGAGCTGTGGGCTTTACTAATCAAGATTGGCAGTCAGTAACAACTGAAAATGATTGGACTGATGAAAATGCGAAGGGCCTTTCAGCTTATGAGAAGTCCAAACTGCTGGCTGAAAAAGCTGCGTGGGAATTTATTGAAACAGAAGGAAAAGGATTAGAGTTTGCGACAGTCAATCCCGTAGCGATTTTTGGTCCATCGTTAGACAATCATGTTTCTGGCAGTTTCGATCTGCTGAAGGGAATTGCCAGCGGTTCGATGAAAGTCATTCCGAATATTCAATTAAATGTTGTAGATGTGCGGGATGTCGTTGATCTACACATTCGCGCCATGATCACACCGGAAGCAGCAGGGCAACGCTTTATAGCAACTACAGATGGCATGATCTCAATGCCGGAGATCGCAGAGTTGCTGAGGAAAGAACGTCCGCAATTGGCAGAGAAAATTTCGAAGAGAACCATGCCAAACTGGATACTTAAAGGGGCTTCACATTTTAACGCAACAGCAAGAGAAGGACAATTTATGGCGGAGATGAACCGCAATGTCAGTAATGCCAAAGCCAGAGAAGTATTGGGATGGACACCGATCGGTACAAAAGAAGAGGCTGTATTAGCAGCGGTTGATAGTTTGATCAAATACAATTTAATCTAATGATATGACCAAGAATCTGCTAGAGGTTTCTTGGTCATCTTTTTTTGTGATGAGATTTTTCTAATTTTAAAGCTGAATTTATAGTATACTTTTAATAAATACGAATAGGGGGACAACGAATGATCAAAGTAGCAATTGTCGGATATGGAAATTTAGGTCGTGGTGTGGAACGGGCATTGAAGCAAAATGCCGATATGGAATTGGTCGGCGTCTTTACAAGAAGAAAGCCGGAGACGGTTCAGACCGATGGTGCACCGGTTTATCTGATGGATGATTTAGATGCACAAAAGGGAAAGATCGATGTGTGTATTTTGTGCGGCGGCTCAGCAACCGATCTACCAGTGCAAACACCAGCGATCACAAAAAACTTTAATACGATCGATAGTTTTGATACCCATGCCAAGATTCCTGAACATTTTGCGAATGTCGATCAGGCTGCCAAAGATAATCAAACCGTTTCGATTATTTCAACTGGCTGGGATCCAGGTTTGTTTAGTTTAAATCGTTTGTATGCGGAAAGTATTTTGCCAAAAGGCGAGACGTATACTTTTTGGGGCAAGGGTGTAAGCCAAGGACATTCAGATGCCTTGAGAAGAATCGAAGGGGTTGCTGATGCGATCCAATACACGATCCCGAAAAGTGAAGTGATCGAGAAGTTAAAAGCTGGCGAAAAAATGAAGTTAACGACCAGAGATAAACATCTCCGGGAATGTTTCGTTGTCTTAGCAGAAAATGCCGATGCTGATGCGATCAAAGAAGAGATCGTTACGATGCCGAATTATTTTGATGAATACGATACGATCGTGCATTTCATCTCGGCGGACGAACTAAAACGCGATCACGCTGCGATGCCTCACGGCGGGACGGTATTGCGGACGGGGACGACGCATGAGAATACGAAGCAAGTGATCGAATACAATCTGCAATTAGAAAGCAATCCTGAATTCACCGCCAGTGTCTTAGTGGCTTATGCCAGAGCATGTGCGCGCTTAGCAGCAGAAAAACAATTCGGAGCCTTCACGGTATTGGATATCGCGCCGAAGTATTTATCGCCTGTTGATGATGCAACGTTAAGAAAAGAATTATTGTAATGTTTTCTGAATAAGGAGAAGTAATTGTGGACGATAAAGAAAGGCTAGTTAGCAATGTATTACTCGCATTGGATGAAAATTTTGATTCAGAACAATTATTAAAAGTAAAAATTGCATTGACTAAGAATTTAGTTGATGTCGAAGTTTCAGAATTAACAAAAAAGAAAGTAAAAAATTTTGAGGAATCGGATCTTTTAAAAAGATATGTATTGAGAAAGAAAACTCAGGGGTTCTTCGAGTCTACGATTTCTGTTTACGTAAGAACGATTAAATATTTTATGAAAAAAGTCGCTAAAAATATTAATGAAATAGACACTAATGATATTAGGCAATACTTACTTGAGAGAAAAGAAAATGATAGATTATCTAGTTCTAGTCTTTCTCGTGAGCAATACAACATAGCCAGTTTCTTTAGATGGTTATATGCTGAATCATTAATCGAACGAGATCCAACTCTAAACTTGGATATAATTACAGTCAGACCTAAGAGTAAAGGGATTTTTTCAAAGACAGAAGTAGAGATATTGAGAAAATGCGCAAAAAAAGAGAAAGAAAAGATGGTCATAGAATTACTGCTTTGTACGGGGTGTCGAGTTTCAGAGCTAGTATCATTAAGGATAGAAGACTATAAGAAAGATAACGAAAGTTTTATTTTGAGAGGAAAAAATGAACGACAAGTTTTTATTAATGCTAAAACAAAAATAGCTATGGAAGACTATCTTAAAAAAGTGCCACATTCCTCCGGACCACTAATTTTGGGGTTGAAAGGAAAAGCAATGTCCATAAATGGAGTTCAAAAAATGATTAGATCGATTGCACATAAAGGAAATATTATGGAAGCAAATCCACAAAAATTCCGACGTACATCAGCGGCCTTTGCGTTTTATCATGGTATGGATCTGAATGACGTTCGCCTTTTTTTAGGACATAGTGATATTAAGACTACTCAAAGGTATATCATGCAAGATGTAAATAATTTACGATTAGCCCACGATAAATACGTCAGTATAAATTGATTGAAAAGGTTGGCTCATTTGAATTTTTTTAATTGAATATATTGTATGAGTGTCAGTTGATTTAGCAGGTTTGTTTTGTTAAAAGTAAATTCTAACTTTATAGAATAAAAGATACACAAAAGCGAAAAAATCTATTTATTGATTTTTTCGCTTTTTAGATATTAGAAATCATGATTATTAAGGAAAACTGTTCATCATCATAGTCAATATTCAAGGTTCCATCATAGCTTTCAACGATGGAACGGACAGCTTGCAATCCGACTCCATGCTCCTGCGGCTTGTCCTTAGTTGAGAAGAAGCGTGAACCAGTCTTCTTGATCTGGTGCTTTTTTGTATTTTTGATCTCATAGCTGAAAAAACCGTCATAATATCTAGCCTTCAAGCTGACCTCTTTTTTGGGAGCATCTTTTGCCGCTTCGATTGCATTATCCAAAGTATTCCCGAATAACGAGCACAAACTAATATCATCAATCGTTATCATGGTGTCGATGTCTAGCTGTATCGAGCAAGCAATCTGATAGTCCTGCATCAGCTGATATTTGGCATTTAGTACGGCATTGACGATCGTATTCTTACAAAAAATACGATTGGATAAGATGTGCTGCTGGGTCAAGTTTGCCAAGTATTCTTCTGCTGCTTCGGATTTTTCTTCACGAATTAAATTGAGCATCACACCAAAGTGATTGTTCATGTCGTGGTGAACTTTGCGCAGCTGTTTTTGATTGCCTTCTAATTCTTGATAATACTCCTTTTGCAGCTGCAGATTTTGATTCTCTAATTTATAGTGAAAACTTTTTGCAACGTGTCCCGTCATATATAAGCTGCTGATGCTTGTCAGGATACATGCAAAAGAAGCTGGATAGATCATCAAGGTATTCGACGGTGTAAAAATAATGAAACTAACCATCGCAATCAATGGAGTTAAACAAATTAAATCAAGAATGAACCATAGCTTCGGTGTAATCTGTGTTTTTGAATATGGAGTCGCATAACGAAATGCTTGATACATCGCAAGCCAAACGAGACCACGTACAATATGCATCATACCGTGCAATAATAAATCTAAGCCTAGTCCTCTCCCACCGGCGATCCAAAGTCTCAAGCCAATATCTTCAGCTAAAAAATTGAGTGCAATGATAAAGGGAAATAAAATGAGCGACAAAGAAAGCTTGTGGATGAATGGTCCTTGTAAGAAGAGTAATTTAGATCCTAAAAAAAGTAAAAATATGATTAATACATTATACATATCGTTTGGAAAAATCGGCGACGAGATTGAACAAAATAATACTAAGAGAAAGAGCAATTTAAAAAAGCGATTTTCTTTCACGGCGACGAATTGCCGAACGAGCTGATAAAGAAAATAGGTGCCAAATACCCCAAATATACTATTAGTAAAATCAAAAATGGCATTCATCTGATCACCTACCCCAACATATTTTTAGCGAAGTTGACCATTAGGGACTGCCGATATTTACGGCTGATGGGCAACTGCTCTTGATTGCAATAAAGAACCGCTGATTCTACTTGCTCTACGTAGTTCAAATTGACGATATAGCGGTTATGAATTCGCAGAAAAGAGTCTGGCAGCTCTAAATCATTTAATTTTCCATAGAAAGAACTGGAATCCTTTGTAGTTACCACCGTCAACATGCGGCGATCACTGCTGAAGTAGCAAATATCCTTTAGCGGTATTTTTGTTATGCCAGATTTTTGTTCAATCACGAAATATTTTGACTGAGTCATTTCCAGTTCGTCCAACGCTTTGCGTAATACCTCGACGATCTTCTTCTCACCATAAGGCTTCAAAAGGTAATTCAACGCCTTGACTTCATAGCCTTGAAAAACAAAATCGGCAAAAGCTGTGATAAAGACGATCACCGCGCGTTGATTGATTTTTCGCAATTGCTTGGCTGTTTCGATACCGTCCAAGGCCTTCATTTCTATATCTAAGAAAATCAGGTCCACTGCCTCCAGCCGATTACTGCTCAGTAATTCTTCCCCCGAAGCAAATTCACTGAGTTGATAATTGATTCCCTGCAGCTGCAACTCTGGCTCGATTATTTTGATCAATGCTTTACGCATCTCTTTTTCATCATCACAACAAACCACTTGAATCATTTTTACCCCTCCCTTTTAGTCATTATAGCACTAAAATATTACCGGAATTGACAATAAAAGCGTCAAAGTTTACAAGATGACTCATGGGTAAGTCTGCCAATTTTTCCTAGAATAAGGGTATAGAAAACAAGAGTGTCAGCTCTAGGAATCAGGAGGAGAAAAAATGTTAACAGTGGATCATTTATACAAAAGCTTTCATACTGGCGGGGTTCAGTATGATGTGTTGAAGGATGTTTCGTTTACCGTTGATAAAAGTGAGTTTGTGGCGGTGATGGGTCCGTCGGGGAGCGGGAAAACCACTCTGTTGAATTGTATTTCGTGTTTTATTCCTTATGAAAAAGGAGAGATTCGCCTGGACGATACCTTGCTAGCGAAGCTTGACGAGGAAGCAATGGCGGAGGTGCGTAACAAAAAATTAGGTTTTGTCTTCCAAGATTTCATGCTGCTGGATGGCTTAACGATTTTTGAAAATGTCTGTGTGCCGAAAGTCATCACGCAAGCACCCTACCGACCAATGGAACAAAAGGTATCCAAGCTGCTGAAGTTATTTGGGATTGATTCAATTGCCAATAAGTATCCGGTGGAAATCTCAGGCGGACAGAAGCAACGGACAGCGGTGGCTAGGGCATTGATGAATGATCCGTTGATTCTCTTAGCCGATGAGCCGACTGGAAATTTAGATAGTAAATCTCGCGATACGGTGATCGAAGCCTTTATTGAAGCAAAACGCTCGTTAGGGGCAACGATTTTTATGGTCACCCATGATACATTTTCGGCTAGTTATTGTGACCGCGTGCTAGTCATGAAGGATGGCACCATGTTTACGGAATTAGTAAGAACAGGCACAAGACAACAATTCTTTGATGAGTTGCTCCATGTCTTAAAAGAATTGGAGGGAAATCCTGATGAAGCTATCCATGTCTGATCTTTTAAAGAAGCTGCGGAAATACAATCAGCGAAATTACCTGCAATTTGTTTTCTGTATGACGTTTTCAGTTTTACTGATTACGTCTTATGCGGTGATGTTGTATAGCACGATCGTCCAACAGACACTTCCCATTGGCGGGGACAGCCGCAAGCAAGTGATGATGATTTTCGCGATCGCGATCATCGGCTGTTTGATCTTCATCATGTATGCAGCCAGCTTATTCTTAAAATACAAAAGTCGCGAGACTGGTGTATTTTTGGCTTTGGGCGCGAAGAAGAAATATTTATCGCAAAAGTTGACGATCGAGATGCTGCAATTAATGATTGCCTGCATCGCGGTTGGTGTCGTTCTCGGAATTGGCTTAGCCTTTCTGATCTGGCAGATTTTCCAAATGGTGCTTTCTAATCTCGGAGATATGTCCTTAGGCTTGTCCTTTACCGGTATTGCGATCGGTCTGGCTTTCGGTCTTGTTTCAATGGTACCAGTGCTCGTTCAGCTTTATCAATTTGTTCAGCGCACGGATATGATGGAAATTTTGTATCATGAGCATAAAAATGAACCATTACGGCCAGTAACTACGAGGTATGGGATATCTGGATTCGTGTTGCTAGTAGTAGGTCTGCTTTTAGGGTTTGCCGGACCAAATATTGGTTCAAGTATGGGAATACTGCTGCCAAGCATTTGGAGCGCTACTTATTTAATTTCACTCGTTGGTCTTTACCGCATCATGACCTACGCCATCATGAAGAGCAAGCGGGGAAGAAATCCGCAAAAATACTACAATGATTTGATTGGCTCCAACATGATGAAATTTCAGGGTCGACAAACGGTTCGCAACATGAGTATTATTGCGTTGCTGTTAACCGCCAGTCTCTTTGCTTGTTTCTATCCGCCGCAATTATACAGCGCGTTAAATATCTATGGAAACAGTCCAGTAGATTATGAATTGCATTACAATCTTTCGGAAGATGAAGTTAATCAGCAGGATATCTATCGATTGGCAGAAAAGCAAGATGTGGAAATCAAGAATTATCAGGAAATTATTTTTTCAGAACTATTGGCTAGCGGTGTAGAACGTGATTGGTCAGATGATGGAAAACTAATTGAAGACTACATGGAGGATCACCGGCTATCCGATTTTATTGATGCGAGCACCTTTAATCAGCAAACAAATCATAAGCTTAAAGTCCCTCAAGGACAGTATTATCGAGTGAAGGGTCAAGACGAAGCTGAAGGTATGTGGGAGAAGGACAATGATTTGGATCAAGTCACCAATCCTGTCACTAATGCGAAGCTTTCATTAAAATTCAAGGGCATCGTTCGGTATCAGCCTTTGGTAAGTCAAGGAAGTCGCCGCTATGTTTTGAATGACCAGGATTATCAGAGCATTAAACAAGAGTTGAGTGAAGCAAATCAGACAAAGCAGATTCTATTTAATGTTGCAGATTTAGAAGCTTCGTATCCTTTTGCTCAAGCGCTGTATCAAGAATTTATTGAAAAGGCCTCTTCCAAAATGGCGGTTTCAAATTCTTATGATGCTCACCAATCAGCTAAAGCCAAAGCAAATCATCAGAAATACAGTTATGATCGAGTACTAACTCTTTCAGCAGAGAATCCCGATTTAATGGATAACTGGAAATATTACCCAACGATGAAAATCTTAGTAGAGAAAACCTTTTTTCAAAATTTAGCAGTATATTTCTTAGTCTTTATTTTTGTCGCGATCATTTGTTTAGCCGCAGTTGGAGTGATTTCTTACACGCGGAGTATTACGATTGGTTTATCCAATCAGCGATTGTTTGAAGACTTGAAACGTTTAGGAGCGAATAATCACTATATCCGTAAATGTGTAATTAGTCAGCTGAACAAATTGTTTGTGTTGCCGACTGTCGTCGCGGTGATGTTGATTTATTGTTTTACGCTGCTGATGTTCAATACAAACGATGGTCAATTTACCAGCACTGAAGTGAGTGCGTTAATGATGGATAGTGTCTTATTACTAGTAGTTGTTGCTTATCAAGCCATTATTTACGCCATCTCATTCCGAAAAATCAAAGGAATCCTAGGTATTTGATACTTTACAATAAACGAAGACTTGTCATTTTTTGACAAGTCTTTTTTTGCAATCCAACTATTCGATTATTCAAGAAAATTGTGGTAAATTGCAGATGAATTTTAAGCGAATGCGATCGAGGTGGGTGTCATGCCATTGACCCAAGAAGAAGTACTAGGAAAAATCTATAATCTAATATTGAATCCGAAAACGCGGGAGTGGGAACGCTACTTATTGACCACAACTAAAAACGCGTTAGATGATAATAGCAATTTTAAAGAACAGCTGGCGAAGCTGGAGGCCGAGCTGCGTCCCTTGGCGTTGCGAAATAATCTGACACCAGATGTGACTGATTTCTATCAGGAGATCACAGGAAAGGAATCTGCTGTTGATCCATCTGTGAAAGAGCAGCATTTTATCAGCGATCCTGCCCATCAAGAACGGGCGATTTTTGCGGGGGGCTGCTTCTGGTGTATGGTAGAGCCGTTTGAAACATATCCCGGAATCGTTTCGGTTTTATCCGGCTATACAGGCGGAATGCTAGAAAATCCCAGCTACGATCAGGTAAGCAGCGGCGGCACCGGACATGTTGAGGCAGTGGAAATCATTTTTGATACGCGTGTTGTGAGCTATCAGGAATTAATCGATCTGTACTGGCAGATTACCGACCCGACCGATGCCTTTGGTCAGTTCCAAGATCGCGGACTTCAATATCGTCCGATTATTTTCACGACGAATGAAGAACAAAAAGCAATCGCGGAGAAGACAAAACAGATGGTGAGCGATTCAGGCAGATATAAACAGCCGATCGTAACGGAGATCAGAGCGGCGAAAACATTCTGGCCGGCGGAAAATTATCATCAGGAATTTTATAAGAAGCAGCCTAAGCGCTATAAGGCGATCAAACGGGAACGCCAACAGTTTCTGACCTATCAACACTTAAAAGGAAAACTCCGTGTAGGGTTAGGCAGAGGGAAAAAGCCTTTTTGAATATTTCTTTGGAAAAGTGTTGACTTACGAGGTATTACAGATTATATTATATACATACCAACCGAACGTATGGATAGGAGATAGCAGTTATGGCTCGTAATAAGTACCCAGAAGAAACGATCAATAAAATTTTAGATGTGTCGATGCAGCTGTTTTTAGAAAAGGGCTATGAGCATACCTCGATCCAAGATATCGTCAATAATCTTGGCGGATTATCAAAAGGTGCGATCTATCACCACTTTAAATCTAAAGAAGATATTTTGGATGGTGTGATGAATAAGCTGTATCAGAACAATGAAAATGAGCTGGATCATATCCAGCTGCTTGCAAAAAACAAAAACATGACCGGATTACAAAAGCTGCAGTCTTTATTTACGTCAGCTTTAGAAAATCCACGCCAAGACGATATGTTTCAAATGGCTCCAGACTTTCTGAAAAATCCTCAGATGCTGGCGATGCAATTGGAAGGTATCTATACAGAATCGGTTCCCCACTTTGTTCAGCCGATCATTGAAGAGGGCATCGCGGATGGTTCGATCAAGACCGATTATCCGAAAGAGCTGGCAGAAGTAATCTTATTGCTGATCAATATTTGGTTGATTCCATTAGTTCATGATGAGGATCCCAACAGTGTCGTCAATCGTTTCGCGCTTTTTCAAGAAATGATGAATAAAATGGGCATCGAGATATTTGCTGACGATGCAGGCAAACGTCTAGAGAAATTCCGTAAACTGTACGAACAAAAAAAATAATCTCTGCCTGCAAGGGCAGTTTTATTTTAAAGTTATACATACCGTCGTTAGGTATTGAAAATCGTGTAGATCGTTTTATAAACTATGAAGCGAGTAAATATAAAAATAAAAAAGGAAGTGTTCAAAATGGAACAAAGAATCAGCAAAAAGAATGTATATGGCAGAAATGGTGGAAATCAAAAGGACAGAAATATGCTTGAACGAATCGGCAGCGGGATTGCAGTGATATTCTCAGGGATGTTCATTTTACCGATCTTATCAGTTTTATCGGGTGCCTTTGGGATCATCGGTGTCGGCTTACCAATAGTAGCGCTGCTGAATCTCTTTGGCATTCTGCATCTTCCATTCAATGTATTATTCGTAACGCTAACTGGATTCCCGCAAGTAGTGATTGGATCCATCGTCGGCTCGATTTTCGTCGCTTTGTCAGTCGTATGCGGGAGCCTGTTGAAAAAGTATATAAACATTGCTAGACATATGTTCTAAAACCGATCGTTAAATTGGAAACAATAGGTTCAAAGTTTATAGTAAACCTCCTTTTTTACTGAACATATTGAAAATCTCGAAAAAATGTTTCATTTTACGCAGTACACGCTGATTTTTGAGTATCTTTAGTTACGTCGAAAGTTAAAAGGAGGAAAATGAAATGTTAAAGGTATTGTTAGTTTTGGGAATCGCTTCACTTGTCTTATCATTTATGATGAATGCTCTTGTAAAGCAAGGGAAAACCACTGGATTGTATACATTTGTGTCAATGATCCAAGCGGCTTGTGCTGGAGCGATGGTAGGACTTCTAATCTTTTTAGTATTTAAGGACAGGACAATAGTTTGATGACTGGAAAAAGGGGCGCAATCCTCTTTTTTTTGTCTCATTTTTATAATGAAAATGCGGATAGATAAAAAAGATATAAATTGAGGGTTTAAATAAAAACAAACGTTATAATTATCTTAATTCTTCAAAAATAAAATATTTTATAAAGATAATTAATAATATGTTAGTATTAAATTATAGACAGGAGATGATTTGTATGATGCGAATCTCTTTTTTTTGCGTATTTACAAAAAAATAAGGACAAATAGATTATTTTGCTGATTAAAATGTTCTTATCTCAATAATATAATTAAATAAAGTTAATTATTAACAATCTTAGTGAGGAAGGAGCGAGAGATGCAAGCGAACGATTTATTGATGGATGATGACCGCTACAAGTGGTATCTGCTTCAGTATTTGGAATTAAACAAGAATTCATATTGTTCAGTGGATCAGCTCGTAGATATTTTAGAACTTTCTCGCTATAAGATAGAAAAATATCTTCAAGAACTACAGACTGATTTGCAGGCGAACAATTATGCGGCAACGATCGATTTGCTTGAAACAGGTGAAATCGAGGTGCACAAACTGACGCATGCGATCGTTAAGAAAATGCGGCTTCATTTAGTAGAGCGCAGTCTTACCTATCAGATTTTCCACCGCTATGTAACGCAAGAGACGAGCTTGGACAAGCAAATCGAAGAGCTGCACGTGAGCCGTTCCAGCACGTACAAACTCTATAAACGTTTAAAGAACCAATTAACTGATGAAGGTTTTCAGCTAAAGAAAAATCAATTGATCGGAAATGAGTTTTCGGTCCGCAGTTTTCTATTTGGACTGTATTATGAAATGTTCAATGGCTTAGCGAGTCCTTTTGACGAAGAGATCCAGCAGCAGGCGAAAGAAATTTTCCGTTACTTAGAGCATTATCTGAATCTTTCACTGCCAAAAACGCATGAGCACAAGCTGCTTTTTTTCTTGAGTATTGGATTGATTCGCATGAAGAAGCATCATTCGATGGCTGAATCTCTAATTGAATATGAAGAGAATGCGGCGACCGACTATCTTACGAAATGGTTGCAGCAGCACGCTTCATTGACTCCAGCGGAAATGCAACGGGAGATCGCTGCGTTACTGCTCTTTTGTCAGATGATGGAGGTTGATTTGAAGCAGGAGGTGACCTTCATCGCCTGTGAAGAAACGCAGCAAGCAGAAAGCTTAGCTGATGAATTTTTACACTATCTCGCTGACCATTCACGATTTGAAATCAACCAATTAAAAGAGGATACCGCACTGACTGCGGGATTGCTGCGGATCAATCGTCGCTGGCTGATCTATCATTTCCGTGAAACGACCTTTGTAACAAAAATCCAGCGGCGTTACTTTCAAGAGATCAATCCCAAGCTGGATGAGCTGATCCAGGATTTTATTGAAAAAATCGCTCAAAGAGGGCTGTTCCACTCGGATCAAGAGCGCAACAAATTGTATTACGACTATTTGTTTTTCTTGATTACGCGAATTTCCGTTGAGGAGCTGGAGGATCCAGTCTACATCTGCATCGATTTTTCCCATGGCAGCAGCTACAACGAATACATTCAAACGATGCTGCGTTCGCTGCAAAGTATGAACATCTGCTACGAGGAAAAATTGAGTACCAAGACCCAGATTTATTTATCAGACTTTTTAATCGATCGGCTTCCGTGCCAGCAGATGATTTGGAAGCGGCCGCCGACACCAGAGGATTGGGCAGAGTTTGGCCACTTGTTGTTAACGGTTAAGGGAGGCGCTTATGAATAGGAATCTATTGATCGCGATCGCATTGCCGTCAATGATGTTTTATCAGTCCAATGCGCCGATCTTATACAGCAGCGAAAAATTGATCGCGCAGGTAAAAGAAGAACAAGCAGCGCATACATTTGATTTAGCAGAGACCGGCAACACCTTGATCATTACGAATGATCGCATAGCAGAAAACGAGAAAAACGCTGAAGCAAATGACCCCGTTGAACCAGAACAGCCGCCGGATCAATCGCCCGAAACGAGAGAAGGTACGCTTTCGGAAAAATACAACGGGCAAACAAATAAAGCTGCTCTTCCGAAAACTGGCAAGCGACTCTCTACAGAATCAGCAAGACAGAAAAATAAAGAGATGAAAGACGTCCTAGAAACGATCGAACAAAAGATCAGCGCACTGCCGTTAACAGATACACCGGATGACAGGTCCGGTGAACGCGAGCTTGTTCGAATGCTGGCGAATATGTCAGGGACGATTCTTTATGGCACCAAAATGACGGATGCCAATAAGCATGAATATATTACTTTTTAAAGGGGATGGAACAGGATGAAGCACCTAAAGAAACTATGGTCAGTAACAGCGATTTGTGGGATGTTGATCGGGATTTTACCGCTGTCGATCTTTGCGGCGACGATTGAAGCCGCTGATGTGGTGATCAATCAAGCGACGATCACCGATACAGAAGATCAAGAGATCACGGAAAGCAATCGTGTAAAACACAAAGCTACTGTAAAAACAAAACTAAGCTGGTCATTAACTCAGCCGACATTAATAGAAGAAAACACACTGCTGTCGATCAATCTGCCAGCTAATCTAAACTACCCAGATCAGTCTGGTAGCCTAGGCGAGATGGGGAACTATCAGGTCAGCAATCAGCAGCTGATTTTCCAATTCAATAAAAACTACCAAGCGACTGAAGACGGACGTGCCCCCGACTTTGCTAGTGCGAAATTTTACGAAGGCGTACTGGAGCTGACCGCTGAAACCACGTCAGAAGATTTGGAAACGGAAACCGTTGACTTTGGCAATAACCTTGTGTCAACACTCTATTACGATAAGAAGGTCGATCCAGCAGCTGATCCGCTTGAGGTGCAAGAAGCAGTAGCAGAAAAAATTCAGCCGCAAGCACATAATCCGAATTTGAATGAGCGTCTGGAACAATTTTTTACAAATATCAAAATCACTGATTTAGAAGGAAATGCCTTTACAGAGGAAAATCCTGCGGTTAAGGATGCAAATATCCTGATCCACTTTGACTGGGCGCTAGCTAATGAAGAGGATATTAAAGCAGGCGATACGTATACCTATCAATTACCAGATTACTTTTCCATTCATAATCCTGTAAATGGGATTCTTAAAAATGGAGAAAACGGTCCAACCCTTGGAAGTTTTGTCTTGAACGAACAAGGATTGCTGACAGTGATTTTCAATGGGGAAGGTGAAATGCTTTCTGACCGTTCAGGAACGATTGATTTAAAAACAGAGTTGAAAATAGAAACAGAGGAAGAAACCGTCAGTATCGAAATGCCGCTAAAAGAAGAGGATAATCAAAAGATTACCATCATTCTACCGGTGGCAAAAGCAGATATTCGCAAAGAAGGACTGGTCAAAGACAAAAGCGTCAATTGGACGATCTATGCCAATGAAGAACGCTTAAATCTGAAAAATGCGAAGATTACCGATGACCTGCCAGAAGGACTAAAATTCGCATATGCAGAGTACTTTATTTTAAACGATCAAAATAACTGGGTCGCGCCACCTTCTGGCTTCATCAAAGAAGCTCATCATAATGATATACGCCGTTATGAATTTACGTTCCCAACTAGTGCAGAAACAGGAATGAATGTACCAGTAAAAATCATTATCCATACGACGATAGAATCCAAGGATATCACGAGTTTTAAAAATAAGGTCAAAATTGAAGGCAGCAACTTCAATACGAATTTAGCAGAAGCTTCGGTGACTGTTGAAGAGAAGCGGAATAGTAAAAACTTGTCTTCTTATGATTTAGCGAAAGGCATCTTGAACTGGAAAGCTAAAGCCACTTTTGATGGCGAAAATGGCCTCTTCAGAGATTGGATGTACGATAAAGTAAAACCAGAAACAGCGGTTCACTATTTGAAGAAGGATACACTTGTAGTCACTGACGAAAACGGAACTGCGCTCACTGAAGGCACGGATTATACCTTTTCTCTGGAAAATAAGGACTATGCGATGAAGGATGGGGAGTATGTCTATTTTACGTTAAAATTCAAAAATCCCGGTGTCTACCACATCACTTATCAGTCGGAAGCCTTTGAAAAACCGCTTAAACCAAATTCCTTCATTATGAATTATGCAGAAGTTACTGATAATGGGAAGACAGAATATTTCAGCGGGAATGAACAAATTAAAACGGATGGAAGATTAGGGGTTAAAAAAACGAGTCCGAGTATCGATTACACGAACTCTGAGATCGAATATAAGATTGATATCAATACGGAAAAAATAAAAATGATCAATGGGGTAATTACCGACCGTTTTCAAAATCTAAGCGGAAGCTATAAGAGTGCGCAGCAGCTGTTGCCTGAAACCTTGCTGCTGAAAACAAAAGGTGGAACAGAACTAAAAGCAGGTGATGATTATGAATTGGTTGAGCTGCCAGATTGTCCAGCCTATAAAGGCGGCTTCAGAATCAAGTTAGAAGGTGCTTTTTCTGAGACTGAGGAGACACTCGTCCTAACGTATAAAGTTAGGTACTTTTTAGATGAGCAAGACAAAGACGCGAATGGTCTTGCCAGCAAACGCTTCGACAATAGCGTGATCGTTTCATTTACTGGTGAAGATGAAAAGGAATATATTGATGGTGCGGAACTAGCTGTCTGGTTAAGTGATCCGATCGTTCATAATGGCTATAAATATGGGATGTACATTCCTAAAGATGGGGATGTTACCCAGAAATTGGACATGAATGGACTGAATCCATATGATGAGCCGAAAGCACCAACAGATAGTGTATATTGGTCGGCTGTTTTCAACACTTGGAATACCACGGTTCCAGCAGGAACAGAAATCACTGAGGCTTTAGGTGAAGGCCAAGATTTGCGCAAGCTGGTAATTTACGATGTAGAAATCAATTCTGCTAAACCCTATAACGTAAATAAGTTGGTTTATGAGTGGGAGCTGAACAAGGATTATACGATTGAAAATAATTCAGAGGGCGACCCTGTTATTAAGCTGTTAAAAGACAAACCCAGAATATTTGCGATTTTTGTCGCAGCGGAGGCATCGGATGAGGTCTATCGCTATAAGAATGTTGCCACGCTGGCAATGCCAGACGGAACGGAATTACCCGTTGAAGGAATGGTTGAAAAAAGTGCAAAGGATGATTGGCTTAATAAGGACGGAACTCAAGGAACTGGTGAAAATTATCGCTATATCAACTGGTCTGTCACTTTAAATAAGGACAGTCATATCGTTCATAATCCGCGAATTGAGGACACGATAAGCACGAACACACAGACATTTGTCTATGATTCTGATAAGAACGTAGTCGTCAACGTTTATAAAGCAAAAGTAAATGATCAAGGTGGGTTTGTAAAAGATGGACCAGCCATTGATCTTCCAGAAAAACCGACCGTTTCGATTGATGCCGTAAATGGAACCCAAACATTGTCTATAAAATTAGGGGATCAAATCGATTCTCCATATATTGTTGAATACCAAACGTTGTTAGACCCAGGGATCGAGAATAATGAAGTAATCAGCAATAGTGCCACTTTGATCGGAGAAAAAACAGAAATTCATCAAACGACCAAAGAAATCCAGATTAAGTCTACTGATGGTGAGGGAACTTCCAGCGGGAAAAATGGGGTTCTCAAGTTTGAAAAAGTGGATAATCAAGGAGAATTCATTATCACCGATTATGCTTTATTCGATCTGTATCGATTGGATAAGGATGGAAATGAGTCATTACTATTACCAGACATTAAGGTATTGGGAAATAAAATCATCACGGATGATGGTGAAATGGATCAAATCTCAAATCTTCGCTATGGAACGTATGTATTGAAGGAAAGCAAAGCTCCAGATGGCTATACGAAAGATGAAACAAAGCATACGATCACCATTTCCAGTGAACTGGTCACCCATACTTTCAAGGTTGTTAATAATCCAGAGCTGAGCGCATCGATTCAGTTGAAAGCGAAAAAAGACCTGAACGGCCGCACGTTAAAAGACAAAGAATTCAGCTTTAACTTAAAAGGGGCCGGTGTGGATCAAACCGTAGGAAATGATGCGGATGGGAACGTTCAATTTGATGAAATTCTGTATTCAGAAAAAGGCAAACACGAATACACGATCTCCGAAGTGATTCCAGCAGATAAGGAACCGGGCATGACTTATGATGAGACGAAATACAAAGTCACGGTCACGGTAGAAGAAAAAGCCGGCAAGCTGGAAGCGACAGCTGTATATGAGGATGTAGAGAGTGGTAATGTACCAATCTTCAAAAACACGTATAAAGCTTTACCAACCAGTATCAAACTAGCAGCGCAAAAAGAATTAAGTGGACGCGAACTACAAGACAAAGAGTTTAGCTTTAACTTAAAAGGCGAGAATGTCGATCAAACAGTCAAAAACAATAAACAAGGGAAAGTAGAGTTTTCAGCGATTGATTATGAAAAAGCAGGAACCTATGAGTACACAATTTCCGAAGTGATTCCAGCAACACCTGAAACTGGTATCACTTATGACGAAACAAAATACAAAGTCACGGTCACAGTGGAAGAAAAAGCCGGCAAGTTGGAAGCGACAGAGGTATACGAAAATGTGGAAGCAGGCAAAGTCCCACTATTCAAGAATGCTTATAAAGCCTTGCCGACCAGCATCAAGCTCGAAGCACAAAAAGAATTAAGTGGTCGCGAACTACAAGGCAAAGAGTTCAGCTTCAACCTAAAAGGTAAAGATGTTGATCAAACTGTTAAAAATAATCAACAAGGGAAAGTAGAGTTTTCAGCAATTGATTATGAAAAAGCCGGAACCTATGAGTACACAATTTCCGAAGTGATTCCGTCAACACCTGAACCGGGCATGACTTATGATGAGACGAAATACAAAGTTACGGTCACGGTAGAAGAAAAAGCCGGCAAGTTAGAAGCAACAGCTGTATATGAGGATGTAGAAAGTGGCAAGGTACCAATCTTCAAAAACACGTACAAAGTCTTACCAACCAGTATCAAACTAGCAGCGCAAAAAGAATTAAGTGGCCGCACTCTTAAAGATCAAGAATTTAGTTTTACTCTAAAAGGCGAGAATGTTGATCAAACGGTTGAAAATGATGAACAAGGGAAAGTAGAGTTTTCAGCGATTGATTATGAAAAAGCAGGAATCTATGAGTACACGATCTCCGAAGTGATTCCGTCAACACCTGAAACAGGCATGACCTATGACGAAACAAAATACAAAGTCACGGTCACGGTAGAAGAAAAAGCCGGCAAGTTAGAAGCGACAGAGGTATACGAAAATGTGGAAGCCGGCAAAGTTCCAATCTTCAAAAACACGTACAAAGTTTTACCAACCAGTATCAAACTAGCAGCGCAAAAAGAATTAAGTGGCCGCGAGCTGAAAGACGAAGAGTTCAGCTTTAACTTAAATGGTAAAAATGTCGATCAAACAGTTAAAAATAATCAACAAGGGAAAGTAGAGTTTTCAGCGATCGAATACGACAAAGCAGGAACCTATGAGTACACGATCTCCGAAGTGATTCCAGCAACACCTGAAACAGGCTTGACCTATGACGAAACAAAATACAAAGTCACGGTCACGGTGGAAGAAAAAGCTGGCAAGCTGGAAGCGACAGAGGTATACGAAAATGTGGAAGCAGGCAAAGTCCCACTATTCAAGAATGCTTATAAAGCCATGCCGACCAGCATCAAGCTTGAAGCACAAAAAGAATTAAGTGGTCGCGAGCTGAAAGACGAAGAGTTCAGCTTCAACTTAAAAGGTAAAGATGTCGATCAAACAGTCAAAAACAATAAACAAGGGAAAGTAGAGTTTTCAGCGATTGATTATGAAAAAGCAGGAATCTATGAGTACACGATCTCCGAAGTGATTCCGTCAACACCTGAAACAGGCATGACCTATGACGAAACAAAATACAAAGTCACGGTCACGGTAGAAGAAAAAGCCGGCAAGTTAGAAGCGACAGAGGTATACGAAAATGTGGAAGCAGGCAAAGTTCCACTATTTAAGAACGCGTATAAAGCATTGCCGACCAGCATCAAGCTTGAAGCACAAAAAGAGCTGAGTGGCCGCGAGCTGAAAGACAAAGAATTCAGCTTCCATCTAAAAGGTAAAGATGTCGATCAAACAGTCAAAAATGATGAACAAGGAAAAGTAGAGTTTTCAGCGATTGATTACGACAAAGCAGGAACCTATGAGTACACAATCTCCGAGGTGATCCCAGCGGATAAGGAACCAGGCATGACTTATGACGAGACAGAATATAAAGTCACGGTCACCGTGGAGGATAAAGCTGGCAAGCTAGAAGCCAACGCAGTATACGAAGATGTTGAAACAGGCAAGGTCCCAGTCTTCAAGAATACTTTCTTGTTAGCGAATAAGTTGCCGGCAAAAATTACCTTGGCTGCGCAAAAAGAATTGAGTGGTCGTCCGTTAGGGGCTGGCGATTTTAGCTTCAACCTAAAAGGCGAGAATATCGATCAAACAGTCCAAAACGATGAAAAAGGCAACGTTACTTTTGAAGAGTTGAGCTATGACACAGCCGGAACCTATGAGTATACAATCTCCGAGGTGATTCCAGCGGATAAGGAACCGGGCATGACTTATGACGAGACAGAATACAAAGTCGTGGTTACAGTGGAGGATACTGGCGGCAAGCTAGCGGCCAAAGCGGAATACGAAAATATCGAACCAGGCAAAGTTCCAGTATTCAAAAATGTCTACAAAATCGCACCGACCAGTATCAAACTGGAAGCTCAGAAAAACTTAACGGGCCGCAAGTTGAAAGACCAAGAATTCATCTTCAACCTAAAAGGTGAAGGGGTCAATCAGACAGTTAAGAATACTGCTGATGGAAAGATTGCTTTTGCTGAGATCGACTATACAAAAGCGGGGATTTACAACTACACGATTTCCGAAGTGATCCCAGCACAAAAAGATTCAACGATAACCTATGATGACACCGAGTTTAAAGTCATTGTCAAAGTCGAAGAAAGAGCCGGGAAACTTGAAGCGAACGCCACTTATTCAGTGAATGATCCGAACAGTGACCTTCCGACCTTCAAAAATCTGTATACACCGGAAAAAGAAGTGCCGACAGGTGAGATTCTATTGAAGAAAGTCGACAGCAAGACAGGCAAGACTTTGGCAAATGCCGAATTTAAACTGGTTGATGAAAAAGACAATCTGATTAAGGAAAAGATCGTCACTGGCGAAGATGGCACGATTATCATCAAGGGGCTGTCTGATGGAAACTACAAAGTGATTGAAACGAAGGCACCAAAAGGCTATCAAATTGATGAGAAGCCAGTCGAGTTCTCGGTGAAAAATAGTCAGGCAAGTAAAAAAGAGATTAGTAAAGCCAATGACCGGATCGGTTTGCCTAGCACAGGCGATTCCAATAGCACGGGAACAACCAATGTCCAGACCAACACAACCTATCGGAATGGGGCTGGAAGCAGTTCAACTGCAAAAAGCCTGCCATCAACTGGAAGCACTCGCAGTACCGGCTTGATTGTTTTAGGGCTGTTCTTCCTAGCCATGATCGCCCTGGTTGTATTCGGAAAACGTAAGAAAATTTAGCTTTATCCAGCAGAAAAGAGGTGGCTAATGAGAACCAATGCAGAACCGACGTGGATTTCGGAGTTAAGTGAAGAGGAGCTTGAATTTGTTAAGCTGTTCATACTTTCATCGGGATCTATTAAAAAATTAGCAACGATCTATTCCGCAAGCTATCCAACGCTGCGCAAGCAGTTGGACAAACTTATTCAGAAGGTTCGGATCAGTGAACGCAAAGAGAATGATAAAGTCATTCAAATGATCCAGCAGCTTGAAAAAGAAGGAAAAATTGATCAGGAGATTGCCGATACAGTTGTACAAGAATACGGAAAATCCCTCAATTGTTTGCTTGCAGATTAAGTGAAAGTTCCAAGTCTTGCCTTATCTAAGGAAGACTTGGAACTTTTTTGCGCTTAGAAAAATCGTATTATTGGAGTTTGCTGTCAGTCAAATGTCCAAGGCAGGATGACAAAAGCTTTACGATCCGCGCTTTAGAAAGTGGCAATAACACCAATATCTATTGCCAACGGGGAATCGCAGCCGTCAACCTTTCCACCAATATGCGAAATATCCACTCAGTAAACGAAACGATCGCTATTGCAGATTTGGAAAAGATGCTGGAAATCCTGAAGCGGATGATCCAAGAAATAGAATAAAACTACTTAAAAGTCGATGGAAAGCATCGGCTTTTTTTCTCCGATGCTTTTAGGTATGATGGATAACAAAAGAAGCGAGTGAAGGAGGCGACAGGATGTTTGTTCATGAACTGAAGTTAGTGAGTATTAAGGATCAGACGGGTTATCCTTTTGATGTGTTTGCAATCAAAGAAATTATCCGAAAAGGGAGTTTGACTTTCGATCGTCCAGTGACCTTTTTATCTGGTGACAATGGAACTGGCAAGTCGACGATTTTAGAAGCAATCGCGGTAGCCTATGGGATTAATCCAGAAGGCGGTAGTCAGAATTTTAATTTCCATACGGTAGATAGTCATTCGGATTTGCATGAAGCCGTTCGCTTAATCAGAAAAGGTGCCATACCAAAGACCAAGTTCTTCTTACGTTCGGAGACCTATTACAATGTTGCTTCTGAATTGGAAGAGTTGTCGCGTGATCCGATGGAGGGCGGCTTCGCCTATGCTTCTTACGGCGGACAATCCCTACACACCCGCTCTCATGGCGAAGGTCTGCTGTCGATCATTGAAAATCGTTTTGGCAAAGACGGCTTTTATCTATTGGACGAGCCGGAGGCAGGACTGGCGACTAGTCGGCAATACACGCTGCTGCAAGAAATCCATCGTCTAGTAAAATCCAACTGTCAATTGATCATCGCTACCCATTCGCCAATATTGATGGCATATCCGGATGCGACGATCTATCAATTCTCGGAAGCAGGAATCGAAGCCTTGTCGTTGGAAGAGACGATCGCGTATAAGGAAACCAAAGTTTTTTATGATGATCCGCAGCGGATGATGTATTATCTGCTGGATTGATCAGGGGCTATCTTTTTCTTGCTGAAATGTTCAATGCTAAAATAGTCTTAGCTAGGAAATGGGGAGATGGAAAAATTGGGTTTCTTGAAGAAATACGGCTTTCACTTTTTATTAATAGGTGTCGTTGCCGATTTTTTAACACCATATATTTTGGGTATTTTTTATCCTGAACTCAATCAGATGACCGCTGTGATGAGCTTGTTTGGTGATGTTGGCAGTCCGGTTTGCAGCGCCTTTTTAATCTGGTCGGTGGTGGCTGGCTGTTTTTATGTTCTATCGCTGCCTGCTATCTACACAACCTTCAAAGAAACTTCACGACCTTTAGCCTGGTTAGCGACAGCAGCGATCGGAACTTATGGGATTGGCGATTGTATTTTCACGGGGGTGTTTAGTGTGGATACGGCTGATTCACAGTGGAATTTCTCAACGTGGGTCCATAATATTGGCTCGGGAATCGGCTATGCCGGCTTTTTGCTTTTCCCGTTGTTTCTCTATTTGATTTATAAAAAGCAGAGGAATCGCCAAACAAGTCGTCATTATTTCGTCTTACTGATTCTAAGTTTGGCGGTTGCCAGCATTTACGGCTTAGCTCGTATCCCGTTCCTGAATCAGTTTACTATTTTTCAGCAGCTGGGCTTTTGGCAGCGAGTAAGTTTTGTTTTCAATTATCTGCCGATCATACTTCTTGCTAGTAATCAGGTTAGGAAATATTAGAAATTTTTACTATCTTAAAAATAAATGAGTATTTTGTGATAGAAAAATTTGTATTAATGTTTCTGTACCTATATGATGGAGAAAAGAACAGTGACCAAAATATTTCTATTCCACAATGGGGGAGACCAACATGAAAAAGTTTAGCCTGGTTATGGTATTAGCGTTGGCATTAGTTTTTTTTGCCGGATGTAAAAAGGAAACACAAAAGGAATTTACCGCGGAATTGGCGAAGCAAAGTGAAATGAACGCCGGGAAATACTCGATCGTGATTGATAAAATGACGATAACAGGTGAGGATGAAGATACACGAACACGTGCTTCGATGGATATGGCAGCAAAAATGATCAGCGGTACAAAAATTTCAGGGGACTATCTAAAAGATAGTGAAAAAGAGCTGATCGCAATGAATATGAACATTGATGTGTTAGGTCAGAAGATCCCGATTGATTCTTTCATGGATCAGAAGAAGAAATCAATGTATCTGAGCACTGGTTTCATGACTGAGATGATGAGTATCATGAAGGAATTCGATGCGGACTTCTCATTTGAAGCGAAGGATCTGGAGCAGTTGGATGGCAAATACATCCATATGACTGAAGAAGATATGAAAAAGCAGGCAGATAATAAGACAGATACGGACTCGCTTGCTGATGGCTTCAATGCGAAGCTATTCAGTGATTACCTAGACACGTTGGAATCTGATTCTTTTGAGAAGAAGGATGACACAATCAAACGGACCTTCACGAAGAAAGACATTCAAGGCTACATTAAATACGCCAAAGAAAATGGCAATAAAGACGAGAAAAAAGCGGCTGAAGAACTAGCAGATAATATTGACGAGCTGACAAAATATGAGCAAACCACGACATTGAATACGAAAAAGAACTCACAAAAAACAACGATGAAAATCGCTGCTAAAAATGACGGCGCGACATATTCACTTGATTTGACCATGAACAATCAAGCGAAGGAATCAAAGAAAAAAGTTGAGTTGCCAAAATCAGCAGATACGATGTCGATGGAGGAGTTCGAGAAAGTCTTTGAAAATACTCAAAAGAATAATTCACTTGTGTCGGAAGAAGACTTCAATGATTTATTAGCTGCTATCAGAAGTGGCGGAAATCAGTTGTCCCAGGCGCAAATCGAACAATTCAAACGGACCTATAAGCCTTACTTGACTGAAGAACAATACAAACAGCTGGAAGAAGCATTGGATCAATCCATTCAAACATCCGTCTGATTTCACGAAGACCAATCATTTTTTAGATGATTGGTCTTTTATAATGGTTCGGACGAGTTTATATAATATTTTGAGTAAAAGACATCCGGTACCTGCTTTTAGCTAACCGTGAATTATGCTAAACTTAATTTGACGACAATTACAAAAAGAAGATAAGAGGCGATTTTGGTCCGGCGCACTATTCATTCCGCAATTGAAGGATTCTAGTGAAACGTGGAAAAGTATCTGACATCGAATAAACTGAAAATTTTCGCAAGAAAAGACAGTTTATTTGGTGTGCAGAGCTTTTTCATGTTTTTTTGTTGTCTGTTGGATTGTCGTCAGTGAGAAAGAGGAATAGAAAATGATGGAATTCATTAAAAAAGATGTAGCGATTTTTAGTCAAAGCAAGGATTCAATTTGGTTAGATACACACTTAGCCCCACAAATGTTGGCGGCGCACTTAGATACTGAATTTGACGGAGCCACCAGAAATGCGGAGTATATCAGCCAGTCAATGGAATGGTTAACACAAAAATGTCCAGCACAGACTTATCCAAAGCTGTTGGATCTGGGCTGCGGACCGGGAATCTATGCCGAAAAATTTTATGAAGCGGGCTACCATGTAAAAGGGATCGACTTTTCTGAGTTGAGTATTGCTCATGCGCAAAAATCAGCACAGGAAAAAGGATCTATCATTGATTATCAATGTGGAGACTATTTGCAAGCTGATTTGGGAAATGAGGTGTATGACCTGATCGTTCTGATTTATTGTGATCTAGGTGTTTTTTCACCAGAGGATCGAAAACGCGTGTTTGAAAAGGTTTATGGCGCGTTGAAAAAGGGCGGACGTTTCATATTTGATGTGTTTACACTTCAAAAATACGCAAAGTTTGAAGCTGGGAATATGTGGCAGCTAGAGGAAGATAATTTTTGGACAAAAGACGCTTGTCTACATTTATCGGCTCAGAAAAGTTATCCTGAAACGAATACCTATTTGGATCAGCATTATCTGCTTTATCCTGATAAAATCAAAGAATTTTTCATTTGGGAGACTGTTTTTAGCAAGGAAGAAGTTTTAGCTGAATTACAAGCTGTTGGTTTTGCCACTAGTGAAGTATTCGGGGATATTCGCGGAACTGCTTATACACCAGAATCAGAAACCCTCTGTTTTGTCGTCGAAAAATAGAATACGCCTCCTGTTTCTTGTTATAATGGAGAAATAATTAAATAAGACGAGGTGGAAGTATGAAAACGATCGGATTATTAGGCGGGATGAGCTGGGAAAGTACGGTGACCTACTATACGCGGATCAATGAATTGGTGAATCAACAATTAGGCGGTCTGCATTCGGCGAAAATCAAATTGGCGAGTGTTGATTTTGAAGAGATCGAAAAATGTCAGGTGGCCAACAAATGGGAAAAAAGCGGTGAGATTCTTGGTAAAGAAGCGCGGAGCTTGGAGCAGGCGGGTGTGGATCTGCTGTTGATCTGTACGAATACGATGCATAAGGTCGCGCCGCAGATTGTTGAGTATTTGTCGATCCCGATCCTGCATATCGCGGATGCGACGATCGCCGAATTGCAGGCGAATCAAATCAAAAAAGTTGCCCTTTTAGGAACAAAATATACGATGACCCAAGACTTTTATAAGCAAAAAATCATCGATAGCGGGATCGATGTATGGATTCCGAATGAAGCAGAGATCGAAAACGTGAATCAAATCATTTTTGACGAATTGTGTCATGGCAAGATTTTGACTGATTCTAAAGCAAAATTTATTGCGGTAATTGAAGAGGCGATCAAGGCTGGAGCAGAGGGCGTAATCCTGGGATGTACTGAGATTGGTTTGCTGATCCGGCAAGCGGATGTTTCGATTCCGGTTTTTGACACCACCGAAATCCATTCTCAAAAGGCCGTTGAACAAGCATTGGCAGATTAAGCGAGGTTCGTGATGGAGACGATTCTTTTTGCACCAGCAACCTTCAATTTAGCGGAAACGACGCGGATGATCGAGATCGCCAAGGTGATGCGGCGGAACCATCATTGTGTTTTTTGCGGTTTCTCCGAGACGTATCTGGATTTGATCGAAGAAGCGGACTTCGAGGTTTCTTTGCTGAGCCCGAAGCTGACATCAGAACAAGAAGCCGCGATCATGAAATTTGATCAAGGCAAAAGCTTGAAGAATCCTTTTACCACTGAGCTAGTTGCTGAGCGTGTCGCGAGTGAGTTGGCACTAATTGAAAAGCTGACTCCTCGCGTGATCGTAACTGGCAGCAATGTAACGATTTTCTTATCGGCGCGCATCGCCAAGATTCCGCTGGTTTACGTCAAGCCTGTAGCGATGTCGCGGCCGCATTTCAATCATGAAGCAGGCTGTGTGATCCCTAGTCAGTTGGGCAATAAAAAGCGACTATGGCGAGTGATGCTTAGAATTGCTAAAAAGCTGACCTGGAAGCCTAGCGCTTTTAAAAAAGTTGCAGCAAGCTATCAATTGAAATTGCCTAAATACACATTAGATATGTTGGACGGCGATTTGAATTTAATCACCACCCATCCGAACTTCACAACGGAGCTAGAATTTCCTGATAATTATCAATCTGTTGGTCCAATTTTCGCTCATTTGCCTTATGAGATTCCCGTGGAGGTGCATCAGGTGATCGATCAAGCACGAGCCAGCAATAAGAAAATTGTTTATTTTGCGATGGGGAGTTCGGGCAATCGCTCATTGATTGAGAAGGTGCTGGCCTATTTTGCTCAAACCGACTTTGAAGTGATCGCTCCGATCAAACGCTATTTACCAGACGATTTTATTGCCCGCAACATCCATATCTTTGATTGGTTGCCAGCCTTGGAAATTTCTGAATTGGTAGATTTTTCTGTGATTCACGGCGGGGAAGGAACGGTACAAACGGCCTGTTCTGCGGGGAAACCCTTTATCGGGATCGGTCTGCAATATGAGCAGGAGGTCAATGTCGCCTATTGCGAAAAATTCGGAAATGGGATTGCCTTAACCCAAAATAAGGTTTCAGCGCAAACCCTGGAACGTAGTATTGAGAAGCTTCAGTTACGGGAAATCCGGGAAAAAGCCTTGGAAATGCAGCGATCAATGAAACGTATCAAGGGTGCTCAGACCGCGGCAAAAATAATAAAACAGCATTACCTCGAATGAGTACTTGACCTAAAGTAACAGGAAGACTTACACAAAAAAAGACATCTGGATTCTCAGCTAAGAAAATCCAGATGTCTATTTTAGTGTTTTCGATTATATTTCCGCATGAAAAGTCCAGCAATCAATCCAAGCGCGCCACAAGCTAGTAGCACGATAATCGTAATAAAGCTCATTTCTAAAATATTGTAGACGCTGGTTTGATTAGCGATCACGTTTGTGGCAAGTACGGTTGGAATCGCGAGTAAAGAAGCAGCTCCAAGACAAGAGCCCATATTCCAATGCAGTACTTTGCGAATGCCGATGTTGATCCATAAGTAAGCGATCCAAATCAATGCAATCGGCAACCCAATTGATCTCAGCCAGAAAACGGGAGTGTCTAAGAAGTAATTATTGATTGTTCGTTCAAGCACCATAAAGTAAGGGATGACCAAAACTGTAAAGACCGTACTAAAGTGAATAAAGCGGATATTCTTGCTGAAAAGCAGCGCGTCCAATAAAGTACCACCAAAAATTAAACTACTACCAACGATCCGAAACCAAGTAAATTGGTGATCGATTGCCAAATTCGTAACAGCTGTTATTGCAAATGCTAAAAAAAATAAAACCCAGAAGAACTTTCTACCAATGTTCACTTTTTTATCTGAATCCTTCATATGTTTTTCTCCTTTTGCTCTTTTCTAAAGTATACCAGCCTTCTGATTTGCTTAGTATCAGACTTACGTCGCATTTTTAGCTACAACCTGTCGACCAATCAAAAAAATCCAATATCAGATTATTCGTCTGACATTGGATTAATGATTATTTCAATTCACCATAAATATCTAAAAAT
>NZ_JCAFYN010000043.1:0-32725 GCF_059374735.1 Enterococcus sp. GPZ-007
TTTAGATCGATTGAAGTAACGCGCAAATAACCTGCACAAACTAATTTGTGCAGGCTATTTTTTGATTGAATTATTTATTCGTCTTCGCCTGTCTGCTTTGATAGATCTGCTTAAAGACATAAACCGCGATAAACAACGCGAACATGCTCAACAATCCGAAAAGAATTGTTTTCGTACTGCCGGTCAGATTACTGCCGACATAAGAGTAAACGACGGTGGCCGGCAGCTGCCCGATACCTGTCGCAATCAAGAACGGGATCGGCTTGATCGCCGTCAAGCCAGCCGCATAGCTGATAAAATCAAAAGAGATAAACGGCAGCAAACGACAAATCAAGATCGTATGTTTACCATAACGATCAAAATATTCATCTAGTTTCTCTAACGAAAAGTTTTTATTCATTTTCTCAACGAGATCACGTCCCGCGATCCGCGCGATATAAAAACATACCAGTGCTCCCGCCATCGCACTCGTCCATGAAAGCAATGCGCCCTGCCACCAGCCGAAGACCGCTGCGTTGGCAAAGGTGATCAAAAAGGCCGGCAATGGCGCGATGATCGATTGGAACATCATCAGTAAAAATGAGATCACTACCGCCCAGACGCCAAAGGAGCGCAAGTACCCCACGATACTCTCGACACTCATGGAACGAAACAGCATCAAAATTTGCGTCATTTTCGAGCGAACTCCCGGAACAAAGTAAAAACCAACTACAGCTAGTAAAATGACTAGAACCAAGAGGATTCGAGCGAACTTTCGTTTACTTTTCTTATCCATTATTTTTCAACATCCTCGACTTTTGCCCAGCGATAGTACGAACCATCGTAATTCTTCACCTGCTTGAAGCCGCACATCTCCATGACTAATTCCATATAAGCTGAACGAATCCCCGCAGTACAATAAGTCACGATCTTGTCGTCTTTTTTCAACCCTGCATCTTCAAACAGCTTCGTCAACTCTTCTTTGCTCTTCAGCTTGCCGTCTTTTTTGAAGAGATCCGTGAACTTAATCTGGATCGCATCTGGCAAATGTCCGCCTTTGGCTTCGCCGTATAGAACTTCACCTTTGTATTCCTTATCTTCTCGAACATCCACGACTTTGTAGTCATCGTAATCCTTCTTCAATTCTTCTGTGCGAATGATATGCTTCTGATCAATCGAGTCGATCTTGACATCGACAGGATCCAACTTTGTACTTTCAACTGCCGTTTTAAGTCCAGTCTTCTTCAGTGCCGCAAATCCGCCGTCGACTATTTTGACCTCTTTGTAGCCGGCCGCTACTAATTCCCAAGCGATCCGTCCATCATCGCCCCAGCCTTTTTGCGCGCCAGCAAATAGTACGACTTCTTTGTCCTTCGCGATCCCTTTTTCGCCTAAGCGTTTGCCTAGCTCAGCTGGTTCCAGAATCAGGCCCCACTTCTCATCGCCGGAAGCCCCTTCTTCGACTGAAGCAAGATTTTGCCAACCGATGGCAGTCGCGCCCTTGATCGTACCTTTGTTGGCTTCTTCCTCGCCACGCGCATCGATCAAAATGATATCATCCAGGTTTTTCTTTACATAATCGGCATCCACGATGTACTCGCCGGTAAAACCTGACGCTTCTTTTTTCTCAGATTTGGCTGTATCGGCTTCATTCCCACCGCCGCCGCAGCCTGCTAATCCCAAGGTAACTAATGCCAACAATCCAATAATTGTTTTTTTCATTCTTTTCTCCATTCATTTGTCGTTTTTACTTCGATTTTCTATCGAAGCCCAGGACTCTCCCTCTTTTTTGCGTAGCCCGTTCAATTGACCCCACACCAAAGAAACATACCCTCGTATGTTCCCAAACGATTTCCCTCAATGAATGGATTCTATCCATGGCAAAAGAAGGTCCGTTGGGGAGGAGAATTTCAAATTCACATTCTTAGAGACTCTAAGGCAGAGTGTTACACACGATCACTGATGAAAATTCAAAATACTCCCTCCCCTCTTTCTCCGTTTTGCCCCTTAGTAAAAGTATATAAAACGCTTTATGGTTTTACAACAGGTCATTCATCAATCGCAAAATAACCTTGGGCTCCTCTTCTTCATCCTCCGGGTCCCACAAGGACACAAATTGAAATCCTTTCAAATAATACCCAGCTGGCCATTGCTTCATTAGAAAATCAACTTTTTCTGTTAACAGGCGCGGGGCCTCTTGTGGTAAAAGCCGTTCGAAGGATTGGATGATCTTGTCTTCTTCGTCTTCCTCAGGATACGCTTCGAATGGGTCGCCAAAGAGTACTGTCTCCGTCCTTTTGACAGCATAAGCCGCTTCCAGCGTTTTGAAGATTTCGATCCCCGTTTCATCAAAAAGCTTGGCCGTCGTCAAACTCTCTAACGCTTGATGAATACTTTTATTCGATTGCTCCTCACTATTGTTGAAACTCCAGCTATGGGTTTGCCCCACGCCATTGGTAAATACTGCTTCCACATTCATTTTCTTATTTTCCCCTTTTCTTGAAGTATTTCGCGACTTTGTTTCGAAGCTTTCTTTCATCCTTCTCCTTGTCTCTCTGTTCCTTGCTTTTTCCAGAAGTCTGATTGATTTCCTGTTTGCCAGCTTTTTTCTGCTTTTTGGCGCTCGAATGCTGATCATCGGGCGGATCCTTTTCCTTCGTTGAATCGGGCGGTGTCTCAAGCGTTCCTGAAGGTTGTCCAGCCAATTCATTCGGATCGCGTCCGCTTGAAATACTTTGATCAGCCAATTGCCTATCAATCAAATCTCTGATTGGGATATCTTTGATGTCCTCGTAATTTCCAATTGGAGTGTTTTTCGGTTGCTTTTCAGTCTTTTTGCCAGCGGCTTTCTTGCTGCTTTTCGGTTTCGGCGGTTTCTTTTTCACAGTCTCCTCAACCGCCTTGGCTTGTTCCTCTTCCTCAATAAATTGCAGATCCGGCTTGAACGCGTCGCGATGAAAATCAACGAATTCACAGAATTTTCGAACGCCATTTGTCTCGAATATTGTTAGCATCGTCAGGATTTTTAAAGCACCCGCAACTTCTTCGCGATTCTTCGTTGGATGGGCATTCTTCAGCGTCCAGGTATGTTTTCGCCCATTCGCTCCTATAAAAACAGATTTGAGAATAAATTGATGATTCGCCAATTCATCGGTTCTCGTCGGGTCCTTTTCCTTCAGATACGCTTTATATAGACGCGCTTCCTCAGTAGCAGCAAGAAAGTTACTGTTGTCACGATACAGGCGAGCGCTAATTGTTTTCCACTCATTTTTGTCGAAGTAGTCCTCAAAGAACACGCTAAAACGACGCAGCGTATTAGTGGGCGCTGCGTTCAGAAAAATTTCTCTGATTACATCCTGACAGATAAAGGGAATATCAGAAAAGTTCAACGTCAACGCTTGCCGCACCAAGAGCGTGACCACATATTCAATGACCGTCGAGACATCTTTGGTCTCACCGTAAAATTTGATGATTCGTTTTTCAAGATTACTGCCCAGCATATTGAACAGCTGCCGTTTTTCCAAGCGCTTCATTTGCATCCTCTTCCACTCCTCTAATCATTTTTCAGTAGTAATATAAACACACATACGTCTCATATAACGCTTTCATTTCCTCGTGCTACAAACTTTATAATTAAAAAATAACTCTCAGTTAAGAAAAAAGCTAGCCCGTTACTAGCATTTTTCTACCCTTTCGACGTTATATTTTTAAAAAAATGAATAAAACACAACGATTACAGTATAAAACTGACTATTAAACGGTTTTAAATAACTATCAAAATAACAAAAAAAATACAGCCGCAGACTGTATTTATTTCCATAAATTTTCTACTCGTTTCTTGACTGGGATCTGCATCCGAATAAACATCCTTCGATTCATGGCATCGGTTTTATTTTTTTCATAGACGACTTCGCAAACATAGTCGCCCACGATTTGATACTTTTCCTGCTGAAGCGCCGCTTTGAACTGACTCAAAGCCGGCAGCTCCTCCTTGAAGGAATGACAATAAAAGGTCGCGTACAACCCGCTCTTCAGGCTTTCCTTATGATCAAAATGACTTGGCGTAAAAATGAACAGCTCCTGCGAGACAAAGTCTTCTGCTAAAAATTGCTTCTTAGACATAATCGAACCTACTCGATTAAAGCGGCCGATCGGCATTTTTAATTGACTCACATGATTCTTGAATGCACGTAAGTAATATTCATATTCCTCACCTGACATCTCATAAATATTTTTGTCGATGGGATAGGTCAAGATCGGACGAGCTGGAAAATGAGCCACTTCGATCTCGGTTTGGTTTTTCTTTTCCTGAAAGATCAGCGCTCCCTCTTGAAATGAATCAATATCTTCAAGCTGCTGATCCAAAGCGGCCCGCTGTTCTAAGAGCTCCTCTTTCTTCCGCTCGACCGTATGGCTGAGCTCTGCCAAGCCCTCTGTATCATTCATGATATGCTTGATCTCCTCCAACGAAAAATTGAACTGCTTCAAAAATTGGATATTATCCACAGCCGCCGATTGATTGATATGATAATAGCGGTAATTACTCTCCTCATCGATGTAGGCTGGATGCAGTAAATCGCTCTGTTCATAGTAGCGCAGGGTTTGAACAGAAATATTATTGTACTTCGCAAAGTGCCCGATCTTCATTTTCGCAAACATTTCTAAAACTCTCCCTTGACTCTATAGTTACTATAGACATTATACTATTATTGTGAAATAAAACACAATTATATAAGGAGGACATTTCAATGGGTTTACAAAAGATCAAAGTTGTTCAGTTTGGGTGTGGCAAGATGGCAAAGGTAATCATCAATTATCTGTACAAACATGGGGCTGAAATTGTTGGTGCGATTGATACAAACCCTGAGGTTGTTGGAAAAGATATTGGTGAGTTCGCGGAGTTAGGGTATGCTACAGGAATCAAGATTTCGGATAATGCGCAGGAAGTTTTTGACAATTGTGATGCAGATGTTGCCTTAGTGACGATCTTTAGCTACATGCCGGAAATGTACGAATTTTATGAATTGTGTTTGAAAAATAAGGTCAATGTGATCACCACTTGTGAAGAAGCGATCTATCCATGGAATACCTCCCCAGCCGAAACCAACAAGCTGGATAAATTGGCGAAAGATAATGGTGTGACGATCATGGGTGCCGGCATGCAGGATATTTATTGGATCAACATGCCTAGCCTAATGATGGCTGGAATGAATGACATCAAGAAGGTCAAAGGAGCCGTCAGCTACAACGTGGAGGATTACGGCTTGGCATTGGCTGAAGCCCATGGTGCCGGCTACGATCTCGAACGTTTCGACAAAGAAATCGCCCAAGCAGAAAGCCTGCCATCCTATATGTGGAATGCCGGCGAAGCGATTTGTTCAAAAATGAACTGGACGATCCAAAGCATTTCTCAAAAGAGTGTACCTTTTACGCTGGACGAAGATGTCTATTCCGAAACATTGGGTGCGACCATCAAGGCTGGTGATGCGATCGGCATGTCGGCTGTGACGTCGATCAAAACCCATCAAGGCATCGAGCTGGAAGTGGAATGTATCGGAAAAGTGTATCGCGAAACCGATGGCGATATGTGTGATTGGGAGATCACCGGCGAACCGGATATGGTCTTCTCACTAGATAAACCAGATACTGTCGCGCATACCTGTGCGACGATGGTGAATCGTATCCCATCCGTCATCAAAGCACCTGCTGGTTTCATTACCGCGGAAAAAGTTGCGGGACCGGATTACATGACTTACCCAATGCATCTGTATTTATAAAATGAACGAGAAAATCGCCCGTAAACTAACTGTTTACGGGCGATGATTTTTAATTCTATTTATCGCAGCAAGGAGACGATGTCCTTCTTCGCTGCACTCTTAGCCGGCAGCCAGCTAAAGACGATACCGATCACAACTGATAAGCCAAAGGCCAACGTCACCGTGAACAGATCTGGTCGCACTGACAACGGCGTAAACATACTGATGGCAAAGCCTAGCAGCATCGCGATTAGATAGCCGATCGTTCCGCCAACTAAAGTCAACGAGATCCCTTCCAGCAAGAATTGCATCATGATATTGCCTTTTGTGCCACCCATTGCTCGGCGGACACCGATTTCTTTGGTACGTTCTGAAACAGAGATGTAGATCATGTTCATCACACCGATCCCTGAGATGAAGAGTGAGATCCCGCCAATCACTGAGATTAGAAGCGTGATGCTGGTTAACAGCATGCGTAATTGATCCACTTGACCTGCCAAGTCCTCCGTCTTATAGCTTCCCAGCTCTTTCCATGTGCCATATTTTTTTAAGGTGTCTTCCGCTTCCTTTGAAATGCTTTTTACATTCGCGGTTTGGGTCATTTTCACTTGAATCATGTTGCGATCTTCCGAATTGAAATAATTTTCGAAGACATTTTCCGGTAATTCGGCAACTACATAATCCTCTTGCGTCGAAACAATCGTGCCGCCATTGCGATCCTTCATAATCCCGACAACCTCAAATAAATGACCGCCAATTTTAATACTTTGACCAATTAACGAGGCCGGCTCCTCTTTTTTGATTGCTTTAGCCGCCGTTTGATCGATCACTACAACAGGATTCTCATTGTAGTAGTCACTCGGTTGGATGGACCGCCCATGAAGGACCTCGCTGCCTGTGTTTTTCAACAATTTGAAACAATTCCAACGGCCATCATTCCCAACATCATCAAAGGTTTGATCCGCGTACTTGATGCCATTGCGGGAATTGTCATAATAGCTCACCGATTGAACCCCAGGGATGCTCTCGATCTTACTGATATCCTCTTCAGTAAACGCATCTAATCCATTCTCATAGAAGTCCCCATTTTTCGGTGTATAGGTATACCCGACGCTTCCGTCAAACTGATCCAAGCCGATAAATTCCGACGCATAATTTTCAAACGCACGACCAATTGAAAAAACGGTGATTACCGCAGATACCCCGATAATCAGTCCGATCATGGTCAAAAAGCTGCGGCGTTTATTTTTCCCGATTGCCCTGAAGGAGGTTTTCCATACTTCGCTAAACCGCATGGGCAACACCTTCTTCCAAGATCTCACCATCTTTTACGGTGATGATCCGCCGACAATAGGCTGCTGCATCAGGGTCATGGGTCACCATCAGGATCGTGACCTTTTCTTCTTCATTCAAACGCTTAAATAATTGCATGATTTCTTCAGAAGTATGACTGTCTAGCGCCCCCGTTGGTTCATCGGCTACGATAAATTTCGGATTGCCAACGATTGCCCGAGCGATCGCTACCCGCTGCTGCTGACCACCGGAAAGCTGCTTCGGCAGTTTATTGTATTTATCAGCGATGCCGACCTTTCGTAGAGCTTCCATCACTAGCGGCTTGGTTTGCTTCTGCTTCATCCCGCCATATAGCAACGGCAGCGCCACATTTTCCATCACCGTATTGTTATCGATCAGCTGGAAGGCTTGGAAGACAAAGCCCACCGATTTATTGCGTAAAGCGGAAAGCTTTTCATCATTAAAACGATAAGCGTCCTCCCCTTCAAAGCGATACGTTCCTTCAAAATCCCCATCCAGAAAACTAATGGTATTGATCAGAGTCGATTTTCCCGAGCCAGACGGACCCATCACCGCGACAAATTCGTGCTCATCGATGGTCAGACTGATGTCCTTCAAGACATGGATGCGCTCCTGATCGGCTGTGTATAATTTGTTGATATTTTCCATCACAATCATTCAACGGTCACATCCATCCCATCCTTGATGCCTTTTGCATCTTTGATAATTTTGTCGTGTTCATTCAAGCCTTCACGCAAAAAGTAGTAGCCATTGCCTTTTTCAACAGTTACTGCCTGTTTTTTCGCTTTCCCTTTAGCGACCGTATAAACAGCTTGTTCGTCGTCTTTTTCCACTACACTCTTAAGCGGCAAATGAATTTCATTGCGAGGAATCAGCAATTCAACGGAATAGCCCACAGGAATCGCTTCATCGGGAACCGCCGTATAATTGTAGGTTACTAAGCTATTCGTGTCCTCTTTTGTTGGTTCATTGTTCATTTCTGCTAATGAAATGATTTTTCCTTTAACGGTTTTTTCATTGTTCGCATACTTGATCTCGATCGGTTCATTCAAAGCGACCTTCGAACGATCATATTCTGTCACCGTTCCTTTGATGGCTGATTCTTCGCTCTTCAAGACCATCAAGGCCTGCTGCGGATCATTCTTCGCGTCTTCATTCATCGATGTCACAACTGAATCATTCGCCGCGCGAATCACTTCACCCCAGCGATAGGTCACTAAAATCTGATCCTTCGTCACATGATCCCCTTCGCTAACGTGAATCGTTTGAACCGGTCCTTTTTCCGCATTCACTAGAACCGTTTGTTTTTTCGTAGATTGGACCTGTCCCTTTAAATGCAGCGGCGTTTGCTTGCTGACTTGGTACATCTCCACTGAGGTATCATCTTTCGCATTTGCTTGGGTGTTTTGATAGAGAAAAAAACCAGCCCCCGCAACCACCAACACTCCGATACCAATAAGAATTTTTTTCATTTTTAACGCCATTCCTTCCCTTTATAGAATTCTTTCACTTGTTTACTCTATAAATTTTAGAGGAAAGTAAAGGGAACGGCTTCCAACGAAAGTACAAAGTCTCACTACAACTTTAGACCGAAGAACGTTTTTTTAATGGTTGTAAAAAAACTAAAAGCATTGCCAGCTAATTTCCTGACAATGCTCTCTATTACTCTTCCTTATTAATTTCTTTTGCGACCCGCTCATTCATCTTTCGTTTTAATTCATTGATCCGAGTTTTCGCTTGGATCTCGTGGAGCATGTTTTCCGCGAATTCGCCAACATCCTCGCCAACTAATTCCAATACAGGAACATTATTGTTAGCTCCTTCTTCGAAAAAGGCCAGCAGTTCATACATTGGCGTTAGCATATCCATGCCATCCCCCGCTGTGAATTCCCATAAAAAGTTTTGGATTTCTTTATAAACCACTTGATAGTCACGAGGTAATTTTTTTAGTCCCGCCATCTGCTTCCTATATTCTGCTTTGTCTGTATAGACCCTTTTGAAATAGCCAAATACATTTTTATCACTCATCGTTCTGACTCTCCTTTAATTTATCGATTTGTCCAGAAATAAATGCCCAACGTTGCCAAAACAACGCCAATTCCTCTCTGCCTGCCTCATTCAAGGTATAAAACTTCCGCATCGGACCTAATGATGATTTCTTTTTCGTGACGGTCACCAGATTCTTTTTTTCTAACCGTAATAAGACGGTATAAACTGTGCCCTCCACAATATCGTCAAAGCCATGCGCTTGTAAATTATTCGTGATTTCATAGCCGTAGGTTTCATGCTGATTAATGATCTCCAAGATCATCCCCTCCAGCACACCCTTCAGCATTCCGGTAATGCCTTCCATCTTGACCATCCTCCCCAGTTCGCTGTCTACCGCAATTTTTTTCGATAGATATACATTGATAATACTTGGAAAACCACGATTGCGCCAATCCCCCAGGCAAAAGCGACCCAAATATCAGATGGAATCGTCCCATTCATCAAGATCGAACGCAATGAATTAATGATCGGTGTCATCGGTTGATAATCCGCAAATCCCCGCAATACTTTCGGCAAAGTATCCGTTGGCACGAAGCCGGAGCTGATAAATAATAAACCGATCAATAAGTAGGAAAGAACACTCGCACCTTCCATACTCTTGGCTACCAAACCGAAAATCACGGCAATCAATGACAACGCATACGTAACCACCAATAGCAGCACGAATGCCACCAGCCATTCCAAATCATCTGCCTTCGGACGAAAACCAATCAAAAAACTTACCAATAAAACAATCAACGCCGAAACTGTATTAAACACAACACTCGTCATCACATGACTGTTAAGAATCGCCGATTTTGCGACAGGCATCGAATGAAACCGTTCGAAAATGCCATTTTGAATATCGCCTTTCAAGCGAAACGAGGTATAACCAACCCCGCTGGCGATCGTAAACAGTAAAATTGCCGGCACAATAAACCCTTTATACGTCTCTTGCGGAATCGTCATCGCTCCGCCAAAAATATAGATAAACGCCAGCATCAACATGATCGGCATCAACACGACCGTGATCACAGTATCGATGCTTCGCGTCATATGCTTCATCATCCGGCCAGTCAGGGTCATCGTATCTGTCAGTACATTCATTTTTCTCCCTCTCCTTGATCCCCCACAATGTAGAAAAAGACATCGTCTAATGTGGATTGTTTTTGTGTGAATGTTAAAATAGTGATATTTGCTTCCTGCAGCTGTGCTAAAACAGCGGTGATTCGTGCCACTTCATTGTTGGTCGTGACGACTAGCGATAGTTCTTCATGATTGACCTTTCCGCCTACCAGTTCGGCTGCTCGTGCTAAAGTTTCTTCATCCGCGAAAGTCAGCTCCAGCGTTTCTTTCGGCAAATGTTTCTTCACCTCTGCCACCGTTCCTTGCAGCGCGATCTTGCCGCGATTTAAGATTGCCACCGTGTCTGCGAGCTGTTCGGCTTCCTCCAAATACTGGGTCGTTAAGAAAATCGTGACCCCGGCTTTTTTCAAGCTGCGGATCATTTGCCACAGAGTCGCCCGCGCCTGTGGATCAAGTCCTGTCGTCGGTTCATCTAAAAAGAGAATTCTTGGTGCGCCGATCAAGCTCATAGCTAAATCTAGTTTTCTCCGCATCCCGCCGGAGTAAGTTTGTGTCGGGCGATCTGCCGCTTCCTGCAAATCAAACTCCGTTAATAATTCATCGACTTTTTGCTTATAATCAGTCAAGTGCCGCAGCTTCGCGATAAGCACTAAGTTTTCTCGTCCGGTTAAGACTTCATCCACCGCCGCGAATTGTCCCGTCAAGCTGAACTCGCTTTGAACCTCGCCTATTTGTGTTAGCACATCTAAACCATCTATCTTAATTTCACCCTTATCAGGCTTCAATAGTGTTGTCATCATTTTGACTGTCGTTGTTTTCCCCGAACCATTCGTTCCCAACAATGCAAAAATATTCCCAGAAGCTACATTAAAATTTATACCGTCGATTACCTTGTGATCAGAAAAAGATTTTTCCAGATCCACCACTTCAATTGCATTTCCCATGATACTCGCTCCTTCTGTACTAAGTATTATTAAGTACAAGTATAATGTATAACTAAGTACTGGAATTGTCAACTACTTTGTTCTACTAAGTACCGAAAAACTTTAAAATTTTTTCTTTACATCTCGTTAACCATCCATTATACTTTCGTTAACCAAAACAAATAATTAAGTTAACGAAAGAGTGAGTCTATGAAATTAAGCAGTCGAGAAATTGTTTTAGCCGGTTTATTTGCGGCAGTAATTAGTATTTTATCCCAGTTCACCATTCCCTTTGGTCCGATCCCGTTGACCCTGCAAACCTTTGCTGTTGGGTTCGTCGTGACCATCTTAGGCAAAAAGACCGGAACCATCGCCGTGGCGATCTATCTGTTGATGGGCATGATCGGTTTACCCGTTCTAGCTGGTGGTTCGGCGGGAATCTCCCATTACTTTGGACCAACAGGCGGCTTCTTAGTCGGATTTATTTTCCAAGCCTACTTCATTGGGTTGATCATCGAAAAAGCTCGGTTCAACTATTTTTGGTCGATCCTCGCCAATGTGATCGGTGCCTTCATCACGTTGTTCTTTGGCTCTCTGTGGTTAAAATTCAGCGGCAGCTTGCCTTGGAATGCCGCCTTTTCAGCCGGAATGATCCCTTTCATTCTGCCAGGCTTGATCAAAGCCGTGGCAGCGGGGTATCTGGGTGTCTTGCTTGGCAAAAGATTGCCCTTTACTAATTTGGTGTATCGTTAAGTTTCCGATTTCTGGAAACTTTTTTTCTTGACTATTTAATCAGGGTACCGTATTATACCGAATCGTAAGGTACCCTTAATAAAAGCGATGAAAGAAGCGAACACTTATGACAAAAGTTTTATTTCTAAATGTAACCACTCATGGACACATCAATCCCTCACTGGGTTTAGTCAAGGAACTAAGCGACCGAGGTGTTGAAGTTGTTTATTTTTCAAATGAAGAATTCCGGGAAAAGATCGAAGCCGCTGGAGCTGTTTATCGACCTTATCACTATGATTTGAACATTTTTAAAAAAGGTTTTGATGTGCTGTTGGATCACGGGTTAGATGTCATGCAAGACATCCTGCGGCAAATCGAAGGTGAATCCTTCGATGCCGTCATCCACTCCATTGCCATGCCCTTCAGTAAACAAATCGCGGAATACTTGCACTTGCCTGCGATTTCGATGTTAGCCGTCTTTATGGGAATGCAGGATTTTATGCAGCCAGACAAAACACCTTTAGTCGGAAAGTTCAAGGCGATGAATGACGCTTATCTGATAGAAGCCAAAAAAATCGAGCAGGCCCTTTCGGTTCAGATGCCTCCTCGCTTTTTCGATTTGATCTTTAATGTGGAGCCCTTGAATATCGTCTTTACTTCTGAATACTTCCTGCCTGAAAGTGACCGAGGGTTCTTTGATGAGAAATATGTTTTAGTTGGCGCGGATATCTATCAACGACTTGAAGACACGGCTGATTTTCCAATTGAACGTTTAAAATCAGCAAAAAACGTCTTATATGTATCCTTTGGTACGATTTTTGGCGACTTTGCGAAAGATCTATATCAAAAAGTTTTCGAAGCCTTCGGAGACTCTGAATATCTCGTTGTAATGGCGGCGCATCAGGTTGGTTTGGATGACTTGACTGTCCCTGAAAACTTTATCGTGCAAGACTACATTCCGCAAAATGAAGTCTTGAAATATGCCGATGTCGCCATTACCCACAACGGATTGAACAGCATGAATGATCTGATCCTAAATGAAGTCCCCTTTGTCTCATTACCGATGGGCTCCGATCAACCCGCCCTTGCTGATCGCATCGTCGAGTTGAAGGCAAGTATTCGTTTAGATTATCAACATGTGGATAACGCAGAATTAAACGCCGCTGTGGAAAAAGTACAGGTCGAACCTGAATATTTAAACAATTTGAAGGTCATCAAGCAATCTTTCCTTAATGCCGGTGGGTATAAAAAGGCGGTTGACGCGATTCTCGCTTACGTCGATAAAAAAGTACCTATTTCTCTCTAAGAAATAGGTACTTTCATAAACTATTTAGTTTTTCTATAGGAGACTAATTCCGTGTTTTCAATATTGAAATTCAAAAATTCCGACATGCGCTTTCCATTAAAATAGTTATCCACTACCCGGCTTACCGCATTGTGACTGACCAATAATGGTGTTTCATTTTCTTGACTGATTAATTCTGTTAACAAGGGATAGATTCTGCCGGCAACATCTAAAATAGATTCGCCCTGTTCAAAAGGCAGCGAAAACTCATTTCTGCTGTTTTGGAACTCTTTTGTTTGGATAGGCAGACCATCGTATACACCAAAGTCCATTTCCATCAACCGTTCCTCCACTGTAATCGGCAAACCCAGCTGCTTTGCGACAATTTGAGCCGTTTCCTTCGCTCGAATCAAGGGCGAACAAATTATCTGAGTGATAGGCTGCGTTAGTACTTTGGCCTGTTCAGCTAACAATAAAGCTTGCTTACAGCCTTCTTCTGTCAAAGGAACATCCGCACGTCCGCAAATTCTTTTTTCAATGTTCCATTGCGTTTGGCCGTGCCGTGCCAAGTAAATCATTCATTCTCCTCCCCGATAACGATCCGATCATGTAAATCATTCTTTTCAAAATAGGCAATCAATTCTTCTTGTGTAGCGTCAAAAACCAGGGATAATCGATTGTTTTTGTTCTTGTAGAAGGAAACAAATTGCGTCCGGTTCGACAGCTCTTCGATTTGGATCTTTTTGAACGCGTGAAAGTCGCCTTCTAAAACACCAAGCTTGATCAAGTGGTCCTTGCTGAAGCCTTCCTTCATGAAGCCGAAGAGTAGGATCAGAATGGCAAAAACAACTAATTTTATCTGATCTGCCAGATGATTTGACCAAAAAATAGTCAATAATAAAGCAGCTAAACCAACAGTGATCAGTTTTTTCATCCAATTACTCTTAGCAGCCAGTACGATCTTTCTTTGTTCCTTATATTGAAGAATTATCAATAAGAATAAGAAACCAGCAATTATTAGCGCCTCTGCCATCCTTGATCACCTTTCCTTTACCATTCCGCTATCGTTCCGTCGTAATTCTTCCATTGAGGATTCGTCCAAACCAATCCTTCTTGGGCGATCTCTTCAATCTTCTCTTCGTCCATTTCAAGTCCTAAGCCGGGCTTATCTGGCAGGTCGACATAGCCATCCTTATATTGGAAAACTTCCTTATTCTTCACGAAATCTAACAGGTCAAAGCCTTTGTTGTAATGAATTCCCAAGCTTTGTTCCTGAATGAACACATTCGGTGTACAGGAATCTACCTGCAGCGTTGCCGCCAGTGCGATTGGCCCATACGGCGCATGTGGCGCAACCGCGATGTCATAGGCTTCTGCCATCGCCGCGATTTTCTTCGTTTCAAGAATTCCTCCACATAAGGCCACATCCGGCTGAATTACATCGATCGCACCTTGATTGAAAATGTTTTTGAATTGCCAACGAGTGTATAAACGTTCGCCAGTTGCCAAAGGTACGGCAACAGCATTCGCTACCTCTTTAAAGTGTTCTTCATTTTCAGGCAAGACCACTTCCTCTAAGAACATTGGATGATAAGGCTCGAGTGCTTTTGCCAACACCTTCGCCATCGGTTTGTGTACACGCCCATGGAAGTCGACTCCGACCGATAGTTTGCTGCCGAAATGATCATGAATCGATGCAACCCGTTCGACGACTTCTTCGACCTTTTCATAAGAATCAATATAGTGCAGCTCCGAAGTCGCATTCATCTTGATCGCAGTAAATCCGCGATCAAAACGATCCTGTGCTTGCTCCAGCACTTCATTGGGGCGATCGCCGCCAATCCAAGAGTACACTTTGATATTATCCCGAGCAGCTCCGCCTAGCAGTTCATAGACAGGGACACCAAAGGCTTTTCCTTTGATATCCCATAGCGCCATCTCGATGCCCGAAACAATCGTGCCATTGATGGGACCGCCGCGGAAAAAGGAACGGTGCATTTCTTGAAATAGGCGTTCAATTTCAAAGGGATTTCTCCCAATCAACCGATTGCCGATTTCATAAGCTCCAGCAACCACTGTTTCCGTCTTAGTTCCCGAGATCATTTCGCCCCAGCCATCGATCCCTTCGTCTGTGCTGACCTTGATAAATATCCAGCGGGGTTTTACTTTATATACTTTAATCTTTGAAATTTTCACGATTGGACTCCCTTTTTTAGTTTGTAGGTGCTTCCTTCATAGTTTCCACATTGATTTTCTTAACGCCTTCGAAGTAATACCAAGCTCCCGCAAAAACCAGCAGTAAGATTGGAATACCAATGATTGGTTTAAAGGTAAAGGCTAAGAAAACTAAGTAACTTTGGATCATCGCTGTCGCCGCGAAAGACGAGATCAGCATCGCATTGGCTCCTAATTCGATCCCCACTGATTTAGCGATCGCGGTTAAAACAGGCGCTGTAGCAGTACCACACCATAGTAGTGAAGCAGTCACAACTAACCCGATCACAATGTTCTTAAGCAGATTCCCTCTGGTTAAAGCAACGACCATGGCTACTCGGAAAGGAACCACGGCTAAATCGGCGAATGGCAGCACACGATTTCCCGGCAATACTAACGCCATAGCGATCGTCAATGGAATAATGATCAAAGCAGTCGTAATAACATCTGGATTTCCAACAACAACAGCTGCATCTAATCCGATAAATAGACGACGACCTTTGAATTTAGCCTGCGACCATTTTTGAGCCGCATCCGATATCGGCATTAATCCTTCCATAAACAAGGAGGTCATTTTTGGAATCAAGACCAATACAGCAGACATGCTTACTCCTAATTGGAATATTTGCGTCACATCAAAGCCTGCTAATACCCCAATTACCAGACCAATAACCAAACCCATAATCATCGAATCCCCGAAGAAGCCCAAGTATTTTTGTGCGTCCTTAATGGTAAAGGTTGATTTGCGGAATAATGGAATCCGATCCAATAACCAATTTAACGGCCAAGCAATAACCAGCGATGACAAGGCCGAGACGGTCGGTAAGGAAACCCCGGGAATTCCGAAGAAGCCCTCCACCATTGGCTGTGACCAGTCGGAAATCTTGAAGGTGATAATAGCCATAACAACGGAAGCACCGACACCCAACAGTACGTTTTTGGTCACAAAGTACACCATCACTCCAACGATTGCCATATGATGATAATTCCAAATATCAACATCCAGTGTATTGGTGCGTTTCAGAATTAGTAAGATAATATTCACGATCAAAATTGCAAAGACCAGCAAAGCAATGATTGGCGAAGCCCACGTAACCGCGGCGATTGATCCCCAACCAACGTCTAGTGCATCCAATTGAACACCAGTCCGCTCAACCATGGCTTTTGCGGCTGGTCCCACATTAGTCGTCATGAAATCAAGAATCAGCTTAATCCCAGCAAAACCAATTCCCAGTGTCAAACCTGATTTGAACGCTCTGGTGATTTTCAACCCAAAAATCAAGCCGATGACTGTAATAATTACCGGCAGCATAACCGTTGGCCCAGCGGCCATCAGAAAGTTAAAGACACTCATAATTGCTTTCATTTTTGTCCCTCCTCAAAAGGCAGCTTATTTAACATAGTTCAAAATCTCTTCCATCGTTTGTTCCATACCCATACCAATCAGGATCGGCATCCCTTTAACTACCGGAACATCTCCTGTCTGACCTTCAAACTCGCCAGTGGTGATCAATAAGTCATAGTCCTGGACTTTACTTGGCACTTCCATCAATTTTGTTTGTGTGGTATCAGCTTGCACTCCTTGACTAGCTAAATATTCCTTCACTTTCGTCGCAACAACGGTTGAGGTCGCGATCCCATTTCCACATGCAATTAAAATTCTTTTCATCGTATATTCCTCCTAATTTTAAGCAACTGCTTGCTCTAAAAGCTTCAGTAATTCTTTATTTGATTTTGTATTGACCATCGCTTTTCTCAAGGGCTCATCCTGAATGATCGAAACGATCTTTTGCAGCATTTCGACCTGACCATGCGGCTCGCCGATCGCCATCATAATCACGATTTGAATTGGCAGCTCGGCCTGCTTCTTTTCCATGTTATGAAACTCGACTGGTTGTTTCAGCGTCGCAATCGCCAACGTCGTTTTGTTGACCATTTCAAAATTCGCATGAGGGATTGCTATGCCAGGCTCTGACGAAGGTAACCCAGTCGGATACTCCTGCTCCCTATCCTGAATCGCTTGGATGTATTCGTGTTTTACATAGCCCTTCTCAAATAGCTTCTCAGCCAAGAATGCCAAAACATCCTCTTTCGTCTTCGCCAAAACTTCTCTAAATACTAATTCTTCATGCAAAAATAATTCCATCAAACACCTACTCCTTCCACACTGGAAAGCAATTTCTGCATCGATTTCGCTAATCCATCACTAGCTAAATGCGCTAAATCGCTCTTGTTAAACATGCCTGATCCGAGCCCCAAGTAGCTTGCACCGTTTGAAAGAAAGCTTTGGGCATTTTCGATCGAAATTCCGCCAACCCCCATCAACGGTAGTTTTCCCAATGGTGCTTGAACGTCTTTAAAAAATCGTGGGGTTACAACTGAGGCTGGGAATACCTTGACCATATCCGCGCCTCGATCAAACATTTCATTAATCTCAGAGGGAGTCATCGCCGCTGGCACACTCAATACCTGATGTTGTTTCGCATAATCCAGCATTTCCTGAGTAAAGGTATGAGGTCCTAATAAAAATTGCGCTCCAGCTTGAATTGAATCCTTCACATCCTTGATTGAGCGAACCGTGCCAGCGCCTATATAAATTGAATCCCCATACTTTTCTGTCAGCTGCTGAATCTGCTGCAAAGCATTCGGTGTGTTTAACGTCAGCTCAACTGCGAACTCTTTTTCAAACCCCTTCATGGCTGTTAAAATTGCGTCAGCCTGCTGAAAGGTATAACCGCGCATAATAATCGTAAAGCGTGGGTAATCTGCTCTTTTCATGTCAAACCTCTCTTATCATGTAAATTGTCTAATCAACTGGTAAATTGATTTTGTCTCTTGTTCAGTCAGTAATTTCTGCAAAAAATCCTGATTCGTACTGATATCCGCAATTTGGTTAATCGCTTTCAAATGTTTGGTCAAATCAAGAAAGGACAATGGAAGAATCATTTGGACCCCTCTTCGATTAGGAAAATCAATCGGCTTTTTACTGATTAATAGACTGATTCCTTCTCTTTGAACACCATGCTCAACGGTTGTATGAGGGATACAGGTTTTTTCTCCAAAAAATCCCGCATAGTTGGGCTGACGAATCTGCTGCAGACAATCCGCAATAAACTCATCATTGATCACCTGATTATCCACTAATGGTTTACAAGCCAAGACAACGGACTCTTTCCAAGTAATCTCTTCATCAATGACCGTGATATAATTCGGCTTTAAGTAATACGTAAGTGAAGGCAATACCTTGGTATTTTCCAGTGGTGAATCTTGTTTTTCCTGCAAAAGAAAATATTGCAGTTCCTCCTTTAGTTCCTTCGAGCTGGATACATCGGAGTATTTCTGGATGATCCCCAGCAAACGATCCACCGATTGATCAACCTCATTAATCCCCAGCTCATTTAACACTCGATAACGTAAGCTGATCTGTTCCTTATAGGTCATGATCGGGTCAATGATAAATTGAGGCAGCTCCGTTTCCAGCGGTATCGTGGTAAAAACAAGATCATAGTCCACTTCAAACTGATAAAAATCACGCACAGAAAACGATGACAGAAATTGCAGCTCGGTAAAAAGTTTTTCTAAGCTTTCCCGAATAACCTTTGAAACCATCACACCATTGGTACAAACAACGACTGCTCTCGGCTTTTGTTTCTTTATCAGATGCTGATTGCTCAACTGAAAACCAAAATAATAAGAAAGAAGCTCCAATTCATCATTTGGAAAGGCGCGTCTCAACCAATTTTCAGTTGGAACGATCAATTCCTTCATCAAGTCGCTCAAGATCGCGTGATTGCTGTCTTGGATCAAACTGTCTAAAGAATACACACCCAAACTCAAGTTATACTTGATCCGGAAACAGGCCGGACGCAAATGATTCAAAATACGGCGTTCAAAGTTTTCACGGTCTTCAATCGTAGTGAATGTTTGGCGTTCAAAATTGGAGACCATTTCTCGGATCAATTCTTTCAGCCGACGATCAGAATCGAATTCCTGCGTAGTCTTCTTCTCAAAAATATTTGATATCAAAAACAACAGAGTCATCCATTCGAGATAGCCTCTAGAAAGTTGCCATTCAGTTTCCTTGATCAAAACATTCAAAAACCGGTACTCAGGTGTATCTTTTACTTCACCTTCAAAAAAATCTTCTACTTCCAGCTTACTCTCACAAATTCCTCGAGCTAAGAGCAGCGGAATGGTATTTTTTAGATACTCCAGTGATTCATCTGAATAGCTTAGATGCAGCATCTGCTCCATGTTGTGAATCAGATGAATAACTTCCTCTCTTGATATATCAATGCTTAGGTGTTCAATCACTTCATCGCGTTTAAAGATCGGATAACGTTTTACCAAATCAGCCAGTAGCTGGAGAATCTTATGCTCTGACCCTTTGATTTGATAGCCCTTTGCACGATCGTACTTCAGCGATAAATAATACTTTTGAATCAGTTGATCGGCTTTTTTTAAATCTTCTGCAACAGTTGTCTTGCCTACAGCCAGAAAATCACTGAGATGATCAACACTTACGTACTCTGTGTTCGTAATCAGAAACATCGCAAGCAGCGCGGCTCTTTCCTCATCAGAAGGAACACTCGTTAACTCTTCTGTTTGTTTTTGTTGTGCTGACATCATTTGCAAAACTTCCAGCGGGACATTAAAGTCTCCCGCATGGTTGCGTTCGATACTTGGAATCTTCTGAGTGATCAATTCAGAATTAAATTGATTGATGGCATAATTAATTTGCCTTCTAGTCAATCCAAGCTCTTTCGTCAGTTCAGCCATCTTTATCTCAGGCCGCTTTGTTAGTATGGTCAGAATATTTCGGATCCGTTCATTCATTTTCTTTCCCTCCTGACATCTTCATTATAGCGAGAATCGTGAAGGAGCTGTTCTTGTTTTCAAACCTAATTTTGTCACAGCAGCAAAAGGGCTTTGTCACAGTGCAAATACTTCTAAAGAAATACAAAAAATAAACCCTAGTCTCTCATGTCAGAAAGACTAGGGTTTGCTTCATTATTTAATTTTGCTCTTGTCTCCAAGGCTGCACATTTTCTTTACGATAAACGGCTGCTTGACCGATTGAGTTGAACAGTTCCATTTTTTGCTTAACGACTGCTTTGGCTGCATCGATACATTCTGGGTAGATCGCATTTGGGTCCCATAATTCAGTCGTTGATAGAATCTCACGACATTTTTTGTAGAAGGCATATTTGTAGTCCGATGAGATATTAACCTTTTGAATCCCGATTTGCACCGCTTTAGCGATTTCTTCATCTGGATTCGCTGATCCGCCATGTAGCACTAACGGAATATCGACTCTGCTCTTGATGTCTTCCAATACATCCATCTTCAATTCCGGCTTAATGTCCTTTGGATAAATTCCATGAGCCGTACCAATCGCCACTGCCAATGTATCGATTCCTGTTTTTTCAATAAATTCTTCCGCATCCTCTGGTTTTGTGTAAATTACTTCTGACACGCCGCCTTCAACAGATGTTCCGGTATTACCAATCGTGCCTAACTCACCTTCGACAGAAACACCAATCTTGTGACAAACATCCACGACTTCTTTCGTGATCGCAATGTTTTCCTCAAATGGCAGCAACGAACCGTCGATCATGACGGAACTGAATCCACAGTGGACAGCCCGCATGATGCTGGCTAAGTTATCCCCATGATCCATGTGAATAACGAATGGAACAGAACTATTTTTTGCCCGAGAAACCGCATATTGGAAAAATTCATCTTTGGTAAAATCCAATTCGGTTGGATGAACCGCGATGATCGCTGGCGCATCATTTTCTTCCGCCGCTTCAATGACTACCCGTAAGAAATTACTGTCGGCTACGTTGAAGGCTCCTACGGCAAACTTGTTTTCCTTTGCAACTTCTAGCATTTGCTTCATATTGATTAACATTTGACTTGGTCTCCATTCTCATTTTAAGATTTATTTTTAGAACCCGAAAGTTCGATGTACCGTTTGACAACTTCTTTTCCTGCCGCCATCGTTTGATGAACGAGCGTTGGATAATCCACCTCTGGATTTTCACTTAATTGTTTCTGGACTTCGGCTTTTTGCGCCTTCATAAAATCAGAACCAACGTTGATCTTATTGATTCCTAATTCGATCGAACGAAGAATATTTTTCTCACCCGCACCCGAGCCGCCATGTAACACCAACGGCAGGTTCGTCGCCGTTTTGATTTTTTCGACAATATCAAAGCGGAAATCTGGCACGTAACCTTCGGGATAATCCCCATGACTCGAGCCATACGATAGGGCTAAACAATCCACACCCGTCTCTTTTATAAAACGAATCGCGTCATCCGGATCGGTGTACATCTCGTCGTTAGTAAAATGATCACCTGCCACAGCCCCCATATCGCCAACTTCAGCTTCAACACTGGCATTGTAAACTTGCGCTAATTCCACCATCGCCTTTGTGATGCGAATAATTTCTTCCAGCGTATACATGGACGCATCCATCATGACACTGGAGAAGCCTTCATGCAGACACTGCTTTACGAACGCGACATCTTGTCCGTGATCTAGATTGATCGCTACTTCGACTTTGGCATTGTTAGCCATTCGAATGATCGGCTTTGTCAAATAGCGAATGTCTAAGTGCTCCTTCAAATGATCCTGTAACAGATCGACAATGATCGGCGAGCGCATTTCTTCAGCCGCTTCGATTACGGCTTTGGCTGTTTCCAAATTGAAGCAATTGATCGCCATTACGGCATACTTCTCACGATTGGCTTTTTGCAGCATTTCTTTCATCGAAACATACATGTCTAAAAATCCTTCCTACGAAATCTTGATCGAAGAAAAATCAACTTCTTCCTCTTCCTCGTCATCCTTAATGTCATTTTCAACAGGTTCTTTTTTAAGCACGAACAAGAGAATGCCAGTGATTGCTGAACCGATCAGTAAGGCTAACGTGAATTTCAACGGATCAGTCATCGCTGGGATAATGAAGACCCCGCCAGATGGAACGGGCGACCCTACGCCCCATGACATGCTCAAACCGCCACCGATCGCTGCACCAACTGTACAAGAGAAGATCACTCGTAACGGATCAACTGCCGCGATTGGAATGACACCCTCTGTGATCATACAAAGTCCCATTGGGAACGCAATCTTGATATTGTCTTCCTCTTCTTTAGAATACTTGCGTTTACGGACAATTTTGGATAGTACCCAAGAAATCGTTACACCAAACGGTGGTACCATTGAAGCCAATACCTTCACCGCTTCTGGTCCCTGCACACCTTCCAAAAGTAATCCATCGGCAAATAGTGAAGCTACTTTGTTAACTGGTCCACCAAAGTCAAAGGCCGCCATTCCGCCAACGATCGAACCAAACAAGAATTTACCTGAACCCTGCAACCCTTCCAAGAATTCTGTCAGAGCTTCTGTCGCCCAAACAATCGGCAATCCGATGACAAAAAACATCAATAATCCAATGATCAATGCTGATAAGAGCGGTACGATCATCATCGGCATCAAGCCTTGCGCCCATTTCGGAACCTTCAGATTTTTCACTAAAAATAGAACGAAGAAACCAACCAAGTACCCACCAAGCATGCCGCCTAAGAAACCAGCGCCGATGGAATTTGCAATCAACCCCATAAACAAACCAGGTCCAATACCAGGACGATCCGCAATCGAATACGCGATAGCCGCTGCGATGACGGGAGCCAACAAGCCCATACCTAACACGCCAAGTGAGACTAATGCATCTGGGATCGAATAGGCCGCCTTGTAATCCTCAATGACTCCGCCACCCGTCAAATTCCCAATTGCGATCAACAACCCTGCCGTGACAACAACCGGTAACATGTACGAGATTGCCGTCAAGGCATGCTTTTTCAATTGAAGCTGCTTAAACATTTAGTTCATCTCCTTTTTCATATTAAAGAATTAATTTTTCCAGGGAAAAATTAGTTCGATTTTCAAGCCGTATACCATTCCACTAGGATTTCTATTCTTATGCAGTGGACTAATTCTATGCTGTGTTTTCTTCACTGATTAAACTGCAAAGAGTGGAACTGGCATCCTTTTTCATATTAAAGAATTATTTACCTACGCCTTCACGATTTCTTCTTCGATCTTATTGATCAAGCCTTTTGGTGCTTTGATTACCATACTCGTCGGGATTTCCACTACTTTTTTCCCTTCAAACCGATCTTTTCCGCCGACTTTGATATCTGCGGCGATGATCACCACATCGGCTGCCTTGATCTCTTCCATACTTAACTCGTCTTCAGTCCCAATCGTGCCTTGAGTCTCGATATGGCACGTGTGCCCTAGTGCTTTCGCAGCTTTTTCCAGCTTTTGTTTGGCGATGTACGTATGGGCGATGCCCGAAGTACATGCGGCGATTCCAACAATTTTCATCATCTATTCCTCCATTTTCTTTTTTAATCTTCTTCCATTGGGTCTCGTGATAATAATTCCATCATTTCAGCTTTTGTTTGGGCGTTGACCATATTTTCAATAAAGTCTTCATCTGCTAAAAGCATCGCGACCTTTTGTAGCAGCTTGATATGCATCGTATTAGCGTCGGTATTTTTTACAGCAAATAGGATAATCACACGAACCGGTTCTTCATCCAGCGATTCCCATTCGATCGGAGTCGTTGCTTTGCCCACGACTAACGAGGTCTTGATCACGCTGTCAGATTTTCCGTGGGGAATCGCGATACTATTGCCGATACCAGTCATCCCTTCTGCTTCACGGGCAAACACGTCTGCCGCAAATTCTTCCTCGTCCTCGATATCACCATTTGCCATCAATAATCTAGTCAGCTCATAGATCGCTTCTTCTTTTGTTGTCGCTTTCATTTCCAGTTGGATCAGCTCTTCGGTGATCACATCCGCGATACTGAAGTCATCCATCATTTGCTCTGCTGTCATCTCACATCTCTCCTAACATTTCTTTCACTCGTTTTTCATCCTGCTTAGTAAATACAGAATTCACTAAAATCGTTGGTGTCATCATTTCAATCGTTAAATTGACCGTTGTTAAAATCAGGTCAATGTTCTGGTATTTCTCTGGCGCTTTTGAAAACTTTCGTGCCGATAAGACATCCACAATCTCTAACTCGGGAAAAGCCTTGCGAACCTTTACCTTCAGTAGCTCCGAGGTTCCTACTCCGCTGCTGCACATGATCAGCACGCGTTTTTTCGAGTGGATCATTTCCTTATACTTCACAAAATACAGGGTTAAAAAACCGATCTCGTCTTCTGAAATTTCATTCAATTGATATTTCTCCTCAGCTGCTTGGCTGACCTGTTGAACCTGTTGAAAAATCTCTGGATATTCCAGCTTGATATCACCTAACAAATCATTTTTGACGATAATCTCATTTTTCAAGCGATACAATAAAGGATCAATGTGTTCATATAAATCCTGACGATTCGGCTGTTGGTCAACCTTCATCCCCATTAGATCACTCATCTCTGTCGCAAAAAACTCGGTGATTTCTAACGCTTCCTTTGATTTTCGATTCAACTTGATGGGTTCCTTTTCCATCCGTGAAGAGATCAGATACTGGAATAAGTAAAAAGTCTCGCTTTCCGGCAATACGATGTTCAAATAATGATTCAGTTTCGTAATCACCATCCGCGAAAGCTGATAAAGCTGATCGTATTCTATGATCAGTTCCTCTTCATCCGGGTCCAAACGTTCGGCGCAGGTATCAGCGTGGATCTCGCCCTCCCGCACTCGCTTGATCAGGATATAGATATGGGAAAAGATGTTGCTGTTATAGGGATACGCAATCCCATTTTGTAATTTCTGCTCAATATACTCCAATAAAGAAGTAATGAAGTTGATATCGTAAGAACTGATCTTTTCCTGCTGTGTGGAAAAGTCTTCCTCCCAAACACGATTCGCACTGATCAAGTGATTGACCGCCTTGCGAATATGCTTTTCTGTTCCTTCGATCGAGAGCCGCTGCCCTTTGCGAATCAAAGCCAGCTGATGATCCATCAGAAATTCTGTCATCCGTACCAAATCATTGTTGATCACGGTGTTGCTGACATAGTATTCATCAAACAGATCCTGGATCAGCACTTTTTTTGGTGATTTGAATAACAAGGTCAATAGAATCGTATTTCTTCTTTCCAACGGGCCTTGCACAGTATCGCTGCCTTTTTTTCGAACACTTTCCTTCAGATAATTGTCATAATCTAACCGAAATCCTTTGCCGACCTCGGCTGAAATGAGCTCTCCTACATCGGAGGCTTCATTGATTTTTTTGATCGTACGGTAAATTGTTTTGGTGGAAACATTGGCAAATTCAGCTAACTCTTGAGCGGTGAGTGTCATCCCATGTTTGATAAACAGTTCGATCAATTGTGTTTCACGTTTGCTTAGCTGCATTTTGTCAACCTCCTTGTCATTAATATAAGCTATTTTGCTATTCGTACATTTTTTCTTATGTCCATTGAAATGGACATTTTTATAAAACGCTTTCAATAACTATTTTAAAGTATCATTGAAAATAACCTGATTTTTAAAAATAATAAAAATTCTAATCTCTTCAAAAAATGCTTCAGATTGACCAATTCCTTTCATTATTCGACTTTCCCTCCGACAGATAAAAAAAACAGCGAAAAATTCGCTGTCCGACTTATCTGCCAAAATCTCTCCTGTAAATTTCTACCTATTCTCATTCGATTTTTGAATGCAGCCGCGTCAAAATGTTCTTTAGTTTTCCACCTGTTCAAAACTTGCCTGATTGGCTAATTGATAGATTGGTACTAGCTTTTCATAGGTTTCTACCATATAAGACTGCGCAGCTTCCGGTTTTTTCCACATTGGATCGTCTTTTTTAATGATCCGACCGACTTGGAACTCCCCTTTTTTCACATCACGGAACCTTTTCAACAGCCTTTCTGTGCTTTCTGGTGATAACTCCTCCACCTTTGGCTTCGTGTGATCGCTGGATAACACAAAATCTGGGGATAAGTTCTCAAAAACCTCGGGGTGATCCAGCAATGCTTGCGCAATCGCCTTTTCATCTTTTGGCTGATCAATGCAGGATAGCCACATAAAAACATAGTCTGGCCAAATTCCCAGCTGAAAATGCGGCTCCATCTTATAGCCGCGCTTTTGGCGACTCAAGGCGGACCAAGTATTCTCCGGCGGATACGTCGTTCGTCTGCGATGCTGAGCGATGTGGATAAATAGCTTCTCATCCAACAGCGGTTCTAATACCTGTTGAAAAACTTCGTCTAATTGTTGAAAAGTCGGCTGGATTTCTTGACGAATCGCCGCCATCCGTTCATCCAGCCCATCGACTGTAAAAACCTCAAAACTTTTTTCAGTGAACATCTGATTCCTCCTATATGTGCGTGCAAAAACACGTTTAGCTGGTATCCTAATAGTACCTATCTTACAGCTTCCTCACAAGTTAAGTACCCAAATTCTACAGAAAAAATGATCATGCGATTCAGACACCTACACTTTGGACAAACAATTATCCGAAAAATTGCAAAATTAGACTGATTCTTTTGCTATTTCACAGAAATTATTTCCTTCTCTTTGTTAAATCAAGTATATTATAAGTAGCCATTTTATATTAAAGATTCAGAAATTTATTTCTGAGGAGGGTAAAACGAATGATTTCAGACGCGATTGGGTTCGAGAAAAAATTTCGTTTAAAAGAAGATAAAAAATTTGAACACTACAAGATCATGCTTCCAAAATTACGGGAGAATGATGTCATGATAAAAATCTCCGCCATCTCCATCAGTACCTTGGACACGCAGATTCGCCAAAACATCAAAGGCGCGAAGAAGCCGTACATCTTGGGCTTTGGCGGCGTGGGGATCATCACGCGGCTGGGCAGCAGCAATCAGCACTTGAATGTCAGCGATCGCGTACTCTACGTGAATAAGGTTGGAAAATACGGCAGCTACAGTAATTTCCAGATCGTGGATGTCCGTTCCATCGTAAAACTGCCGGATTCCTTTCCGACAGATGAAGCCGCAGCTTTTTCCTATAGTTTTTTCTTGGCCTTTGAAGTACTCTTCAAGCAGCTGCAGCTGACACCGAAGCCGGGGAAAAACGAAGGCAATCTATTGATCCTGAATACCTCTGACGGACTAGGCGCTACCATTATCCAGCTGGCTAAGTGGGCTGGTTTGAAGGTTGCCGCTACGATCAATAAGAACAACTCAGAGATCTGGATCAAAAACATGGGAGCCGATGCTGTATTCTCACAATCCACTAATCTATCACGGGAATTGGCGAACGAAGAAATGACACCGGTTGACTACGTGATCAACCTGGATACTGAAAAAGAAAAAAGCTTTGATCATCTGGCAGAATTCAAAGACACGGCTAAGGTCTTGCTGTTGCATTTTATCAAAAAGAAAAACAAAAACTTTGATCCCGACTATCTAAACTTTTACTGCGAAGAATTCTTGGAGAACTCCTTTGCTACCGATGAAGGGATCGACTATTCTCGCACAGTCATGGAGCTGTTGGTCTATTTATGGGAAAAGAATCAATTGAAATCAATTTTGACCGCACAGCTAAACGGCTTCTCAGATAAAAATTTCTACGGCGCTCACAAATTGATCGAAAGCAATCCTAACTTTCGTCATCTGGTTTTAATAAACTGACCGAATCTCGTTCAATTGGACGAGATTTTTTTTATGGAAAGCAGTTTTTTCGCAAAAAAGCCTTGTTTATTCAATTTCATAACGACCGTTGTCATTTCTCATAGAAATTTCTCGTTTTTCTGAGGTTAACATTTGCTAATTACAAAGAATGGGATTAAGATATAAAATGGAATTTTCATTTACATTTTCATTTCAAATTTTCTAGGAGGTTTTTATGGATTATTCACTGACTACTCGGTTAGCGGCTGAGTTCTTGGGAACTGCTTTGCTAGTAATGCTAGGAAACGGTGCAGTTGCCAATGTTGATTTAAGAGGTACAAAAGGTTACGGAAGTGACTGGATGTTGATTGCAGTAGGTTATGGCTGTGGGGTTATGATTCCTGCAATGATTTTTGGCGGTATCAGCGGCAACCACATTAACCCAGCATTTACGATTGGTTTAGCCGTTAGCGGCATGTTCCCGTGGGCAGAAGTTCTTCCTTACATCGCCGTTCAAATTCTTGGCGCGATGGTGGGACAATTAGTCGTAGTAGCCAGCTACAAACCTTATTACGATCAAACAGAAGACAAATTGCATGTGTTAGGAACCTTCTCAACCATCAATAGTGTCGGCTCTAAATTTAACGGATTCGTGAATGAATTCTTTGGTTCATTCATTTTATTCTTTGGTGCGCTAGGGATCACTAAAGCACCCTTCTTCCAAAACAATTTAGGAACAGCGCACTTGGCATTAGGTTTCTTAGTATGGACATTAGTTGCTTCATTTGGCGGACCAACTGGACCAGGATTGAACCCAGCTCGTGATTTAGGTCCTCGGATCATGCATGCCATCTTACCATTGAAACATAAAGGTGATTCACAATGGAGTTACTCATGGGTACCAGTACTTGCTCCGATATTAGCTTCAATCGTCGCAATCGCATTATATAAAACTTTATTTATCTAAACAAAAGGCTGTCGCAAATTTTTTTGCGGCAGCTTTTTTATTGTGTAAGGCGACTTTTTCCAAAGAACAATCTATTGTTCCCTGTCTGTGAGTAGATCGTTGATTTACTCTATTTCTTTCTCCTACGCAAACAAAAATAGGCATTTCACTTCAAAAAAAAGAGAAATAATCACAAAATACTACCTTAGACCCATTTCATTCATTTCGACTTATGGGAGAATCAATCCATAGCTTTTAGCTAAGAGGAGGAAAACAATGAATGCAATTGAAGTAACAGATGTGAAAAAAGTTTATGGTTCTGGACAATCAGCTTTTGAAGCATTAAAAGGGGTTAATTTCGCAATAAAAAAAGGGGAATCCGTCGCAATTATCGGCAAGAGCGGCTCTGGTAAGTCTACTCTGATGCATATATTAGCATTGCTTGATCGACCTAGTTCTGGAAAAATCGCTTTACTTAATCAAGATACCCGCCAAATTAAAAATAGTTCACTGAATAAAATGCGGAACGAAACATTTGGTTTTGTGTTTCAACAATTTTTCATCAATCCGAAAGACACCGTTCTGGCTAATGTCTTATTGCCATTAAAAATTGCCGGTATTCCAAGTAGAAAAAGAAAGCAAATGGCCATGGATGCTTTAGAATCCGTTGAATTGAGTGACAAAGCAAACAACAAAGCCAATGATTTGTCAGGGGGCCAAAAACAGCGTGTCTGTATCGCCCGTGCCATCGTCAATCAACCGGAAATCATTTTTGCCGATGAACCGACTGGAAATTTAGACACCGTGACTGGTGAAAAAATAGAGAAGCTGCTTTTTGAATTGAATCAGAAAAAAGGGATTACTTTGATCATTGTCACCCACGATCCCGACTTAGCGGATCGATGCGATCGTCAGATTCACATTAAAGACGGTCAGCTATTGGAGGGTGTCTAACATGAAACTATTTGACATTATTAAATCGGCAAGCTCAAATTTATGGCGTAATAAAGGACGAACCGTTCTAACGATAATCGCCATTTTTATCGGCGCATTTACGATTTCTTTAACCACTGGGGTCAATAATGGGGTGAATGATTATATTGATCGTCAAATCAATGGCGTTGGTGGTGAGGATCAGTTGATGGTGTTCCCTGAATCACAAATGGGTTCAGCTGACGATGATCCACAGGAATACGATCCTGATAAATCCTCAGGCGCGGATGCCGATTACTTAACAACCAAGGATTTAGATAAAATCAACGCAACAAAAGGAATCAAGAAGGTTGAACCTTTCCATTTTCTATCAACCGATTACGTTCAGCGTAAGGATGGAAAAAAATACCTTTTATCAGCCGTTAGTGTCAGTGATATTTCGATTGATTTAGAGGCTGGTCGCGAAGTAAACAGCGCTGGTGACAAATACGAAATCAATATAGCATCAGAATACTTGGACGCTTTAGGCTTTAAAAATGCAAAAGCAGCACTTAACCAACGCATTAAAATTGCTGTCAGCAGTCAAGCGACTGGTGAACAGGAACTTCTAGAGGCAACCATCGTAGGTGTTCGAAATGTGAGTTTGATTCAGCAAGGTCAGTCGATCATGAGTAAAGCATTATCAGATAAAATTGTTCGTATTAACGAAAACGGTATGCCGGAAAACATGAAAAACAAATACGGCACGCTTTTCGCTACGATGGATAAGAATTTATCCAATGCACAAATTACTCAGTTGAAGGAACGTCTGACTAAAAAAGGCTTTACCGCTATGACGGTTGAGGATGAGATTGGCATGATCCGACAAGTCATCAATGCGATCACAGGTGTATTGACACTCTTTGGAGCCATCGCATTATTAGCCGCTAGCTTTGGGATCATCAATACTCTCTACATGTCTGTCCAAGATCGCACAAGGGAGATCGGTTTGATGAAGGCCATGGGCATGGGACGCTTCAAAGTCTTTTTAACCTTCAGTATTGAAGCCTTATTAATAGGTTTCTGGGGTGGCGTCACAGGCATTGCCGGAGCAGTTGTAGCTGGACAATTTTTAAATGATTTTGCTACAACATCCTTTTTAGATGGCTTAACCGGCCTAACCCTGCTGCAATTCTCTTGGCCTTCCATGCTGATCATCTTAGTAGTAATCATGTTGATCGCCTTTTTAGCTGGAACCTTCCCTGCTAATCGAGCAGCACGTTTAGATCCAATTAATGCACTGCGTTATGAGTAGAAAAAAGACAAGCTGTCGCAAATTTCGCGGCAGCTTTTTCTTTACTCTAATAATTACTCATCTTGTTCCTCGACAAACGCTCCTTTGATTCTTCGCTTTTCCTTCATGGCGAGATCTTTTTGCAGATCGAACGTAACAGGCTTTGGATCAGGGATCACAACAAGAACATCTTGATTGTTTTTGTCTTTCTTTATCTCAATGTTTGCTTGCTGGTCTTCCCTTGAAAAATTTTGCGACATTCGCTGTGTGGTGTTCACTTCATCAATAAAATCCTTGGGTTGGATAGGCGGGACAATATCATGTTCATGCATTGCAACGACCTCCTCTTGTTAAGGTCATTCTACGCGCATTGTTGGCAGCTAGCAAATAGAGGTCTGAACCAGACCTCTATCCTTTGTTCCTATTAAACCAGTTCTTTTACAAACTCCACTGGAAACATGGTTTTTTCCGCCGTCTCTTCTACCGACATCCCTTGGGCCAAGTAGCGTTTCGCCACACTTGTCATACTTTCGGAGACTTCCACGATAAATTTGTCAGGATCATAAAAACGTATCACCCGTTGTCCCCAAGGATATTCCTTGCTGTGATGAAGAAACTCGATGCCTTCCACTTTTGAAAGCTTTTCTTCCCACATATCTAAATCTTCAACTTCAAAATAGAGCTGAAAATTATTGGGCTGCTCCTTCATTTCCAATGGAACATCCACCAATCCCGCGTAATCTGCTTGCATAGAAAAGCCGCTCTCATAAGCCACATGCATATTATCCAGATTCATCATGACTTTTTGTTCCATCACTTCTTCGTAAAACTGTCTCGCCTTGTTCATATCCTTGACTGCGATCATTATTCCGCCATAATTCATAGTCAGCACCAACTTCCTCTTCATTTCCTCCACTATACCGTTAGAATTTGGCGATTTCACTGTAAAAATCGGACATCTTTTTCCGATATAGTTGCGGTGTCTTTCCAGTGATCTGCTTAAAATCACGGTTGAAGTGGGAGACATCATAGTACCCCGTTGCTTCGTGGACTTGTGTAATACCGTTGGCAGGATTATTCAATAAACGAAGGGCCTGGTTGATGCGCACCAGGCGGGAAAAGGTTTTGGTGCTCATTCCTAAATATTCGTTGAATAAACGAGTTAGGTGGCGCTCACTGTAAAAAGCCTCTTCGGACAATTGCTTCAGCGAAACATTGCCCATTCGATTGACGATCGTTTTAGTCGAAGTGGTCAATTCTGGTGGGCAAGTTTTTAAAATAGCCCTTAAAAACAGTTGATCCACACCTAACAACAGCTCCTGAACACTTTCCACAGTTTCTAACAACGCCAGCATTCCCTGATTCAGCTGGGCATGCACTAGCTCAAGGCGAAAAAGCTGATCCATTAATTCATGTTGGTTGAAGCCTAAAAAAGCATGCAGCCCAGCCGGTTGAAATTCCACGATGAATAGCTGATCAAAACTAGTCGCTTGGTCACCAACTCTAGCTGCTTTCGTTGCCGGACCAAAGATTTGGCTATCGATCTGCTGATCATTCACGCCAAAAATCAAGGTCCCACAGCCATGAGGAATCACCGTGTATTGTTCAGAAATAGCCGCTCTTGTTGGAAATGTCAGCGTAT
>NZ_JCAFYN010000044.1:0-30292 GCF_059374735.1 Enterococcus sp. GPZ-007
CTAAATCCAAGATAAGTAAAGGAATCACACTTTTTTTCTACCTATTGAAAATCATGAAAATCTGAAAAAACAGACCCTCCTATTTGGAAGATCTGTTCTTTAAGGCTAATTCAATTGTGCGATCCGCTAGAATCGATTGAGCATCGATCACCGGATAAGGAACTTTTTCTGTCAACTCTTGGACTAAGGAAAGCTCTGTACAACCTAAAATAGCATTTTGACAACCGTATTTTTCAAATACATCGGCAAGAATCTCTAAGTACAGTTCGCTATTAATGAAATCATTTTCCTTCACATCATGGTAAATTAGATAATTTACTTTATCTTGAAGTTCTTTTTCAGGAACCAGTACTTCAAAACCCTTCGCTTCCAGCTCGCTTTGATATACCTTTGCCGACATCGTTCCAGCAGTTGCCAAAACAGCAATTTTTTCACCTACTTGATGATGCTTTGTCACTTCGTTAACAGCTTCTCGCGGCATATGCATTAATGGTATTTTCGTTGCACCTTGTAACTGATCAAAAAAATAATGAGCCGTATTGCAGGTCAGTACGATAAAATCTGGCTGTAACAAATTCTGCTTTTCAATATCATCTAGTAAGAACGGCAACGGATTCGCCGCTTTGTCATCTAAAATATAGGCCGTCCGGTCAGGTACAGTTGCGTGATTAAACAACACATAATTCAGATATTCTTGATCGTTATGCGCTTTGGTTCTCTGATTGAGAATTCGAACGAAGCTCTCTGTGGCCTTAGTTCCCATACCACCGAGTATGCTGAAGAAATTTTCCATGCTTATCCCTCTTTCTCTTTAAAGAACAGATCAAAACGTCCTTTATATTTGCTAAACATGTACTTCATTAGAATCCAGCGCATCACTGACATATCCTTCTTATAGAAGACAGTCGTTCCCCACTTATCATTCTTGATCATTTCTAAAGCTTTGTCTTTATCGGTATTGTTTCGCGCATATTTTTCAAAGACACCTTTGGGGACACCCATCCACAGCATAGAATTTGCTGCTTCCGCCTTACCATAAATAGTTTCATCAAATGGCTTTTCAAAGACACGATCTTCCGTAACGTATTGAGCTAGATTAAATCCGTTCAAAGTTACGAAAAAGCTGCTCCTTCCCTGACGTAAATTGATCTCAAACAATTTATACTCGCCGTCCCGCGGATCATATTTCATGTCGAAGTTAGCAAAACCCGTATAGTTGATTTTTTCTAAAAACCCTTTGATGGTTTGATAAATTTTCTCATTGTATTCGGGCATGATCGCCACATAATTTCCGATTGCTTCTGGAGAAGGATCTTCCAGCAAAGGATGGCCTAAGCACATCATTCGAACTTGATGATTTTGATCAACATACGCGTTCAACACACGCATATTGCTGTCATCACCTGGAATGAAGTCTTGAGCGATCATTTCACTTGTATATCCAGCCTGGTAGATACGTTCGATAATCATATCAAATTCATCACGAGTATCTAAAATAAAGGCCTTTTTACGTCCTTCAAAATCAATAGATAACCACTCTACACTATTAGCTGGCTTCAAAGCAACTGGAAAGTCAAATGGCAAATCTTGTTTCAATTTTCCAGCTTCTAAAATATCTTCTGTAATAATGAATGTTTTGGGATAAGGCAGATCATATTTTTCACAAATTTCATAAAAGCTAACCTTACTAATTAAACGTTGTAATAAGTCAAAATCAATATAAGGGCAAATAAACCACTCAGAAAGCTCTTCTTTGTGTTGTGAAACCAATTCTGCATAGCCGTCCCCACAGGCAATCAGCAGGTACTTTGTTGCTGGATCATTATACGTATTCTTTCCTAATTCACGCATTTTCTCCATAAAGACAGGATCTTTATCAAATCCTGGTACGACATGGACATTCACGATTTTACTGTATTTTGTCGGCGCTAGCTGCAAGCCCGCATAAGCTTCAGAAACGATCCCATATGCTTCATGGAAAGAACGTGACATTCCATATACATTGATGTCGCTTCCTAATAAGATCGGTACAAACTTTTGTTTTTCATTCATATTTCTTACACCTTCTCATTCTAAATCAACGATAATCATACCATAAAGAAAAATGCAAGCAAAGGAGAATTCTTCACCTGCATCAAGCTTTATCAGTTATTTATTTTTTTAAGACACGTTTTAAATAATGTCCCGTATAACTCTCTGGTACTTCAGCGATTTCTTCCGGTGTCCCTGTTGCTAAAATAGTACCACCACCATCGCCGCCTTCTGGTCCTAGATCGATCACATAGTCTGCTGATTTAATTACATCTAAGTTATGTTCAATCACAAGTACCGTATTTCCAGCGTCAACGAAGCGCTCAAGAACCTTCAATAACCGCGCAATGTCATCTGTATGCAAACCAGTAGTTGGTTCATCCAAGATATAAAAATTCTTTCCATTCGAATTTTTGTGCAGCTCGCTGGCAAGTTTCATCCGCTGCGCTTCACCACCGGAGAGCGTAGTAGCCGGTTGACCCATTGTAACGTAACCTAAACCAACATCAACGATTGTTTGCAATTTGCGATGAATCTTAGGGATATGTTTGAAGAATTCAACAGCGTCTTCCACAGTCATTTCCAGAATATCAGCAATATTCTTTCCTTTATAATGAACCTCCAGTGTTTCTGAGTTGTAACGTTTGCCATGGCAAACCTCACAAGGTACATAAACATCCGGTAAAAAGTGCATCTCAATCTTGATGATTCCATCACCGCGACACGCCTCACAGCGTCCGCCCTTAACGTTAAAACTGAATCGTCCCTTTTTATATCCACGAATCTTCGCTTCATTTGTTTGTGCAAACAAATCTCGGATATCATCAAACACACTCGTGTAGGTCGCCGGATTGCTTCGTGGTGTCCGACCGATTGGACTTTGATCAATGTCGACTAATTTTTCAATATTGTTGTAACCTGTTAGTTTCTTGAATTTCCCAGGTTTATTAGAGTTACGGTTAAGTTTTTGCGCCAAAGCCTTCTTCAAGATCTGATTAACTAAAGTTGATTTACCTGAACCTGAAACGCCGGTCACTGCAACAAACTTACCTAAAGGGAACTCTGCATCGATATTTTTCAAATTATTCTCTGCAGCGCCAGTAACTTTGATTTTCTTACCGTTTCCTTTACGACGTTCTTTAGGAACAGCAATTTCTCGTTTGCCAGATAGATACTGACCAGTCAAAGAGTTTGGATTCTTTTCAACTTCTTTTGGTGTACCCGCTGCTACAATCTCGCCACCTTGATCTCCTGCCCCTGGACCCACATCAATCAGATAATCGGCAGCACGCATTGTATCTTCATCATGCTCCACAACAATTAAAGTATTTCCAAGATCACGCATTTTCTTCAAGGATTCGATCAATCGATCGTTGTCTCGTTGGTGCAAACCGATTGAAGGTTCATCTAAGATGTAGAGTACCCCAGAAAGGTTTGAGCCAATTTGTGTCGCTAGCCGAATCCGTTGTGCCTCTCCACCAGACAAAGTACCAGAAGCACGACTTAAGGTCAGGTAATCTAGCCCAACATTTCGCAAAAAGCTCAAACGATCCTTGATTTCTTTTAATATTGGCTTTGCAATAACTTTTTCTTGCTCGCTCAATGCAACTGTTTCAAAGAATTCCAATGCACTATTAATTGAATCTTCGCTTACCTGACCAATATTTGTCTCATTGATCTGAACAGATAATGCTTGCGGATTCAAACGGAAGCCATGACACGTTTGACAAGTCAATTCAGTCATATACAAGCGCATTTGATCACGGGTAAAATCACTGTTCGTTTCAGCATAGCGTCGATTGATGTTATTGACGATTCCTTCAAAAGGTACCTCAACATCACGCACACCGCCAAAATCATTTTCATAATGGAAATGGAAGTTTTCACCATTAGAACCATTTAAAATAATATCCTGATGTTCCTTCGGTAGTTCTTCAAAAGGAGTATCCATGTCAATACCAAAGCTCAAACATGCTTGCTCCAACATTTGTGGATAATATTGCGAACTAATCGGATTCCAAGGAATCAATGCTCCTTCTCGTAAAGTTTTGCTTTGATCCGGAATCACTAAATCCATATCAACTTCAAGCTTAACACCTAGCCCGTCACAATCTGGGCAGGCGCCAAAGGGAGCATTAAATGAAAATAATCGAGGTTCAAGCTCACCTACAGTGAAACCGCAATATGGACAAGCGTAATGTTCACTAAAGAGCATCTCTTTTTCACCTATTACATCTACGATTGCATAGCCTTCTGCCAAGCGCAAGGCAGCTTCAAAAGAATCGAATAACCGTGAGCGAATTCCTTCTTTGACAACGATCCGATCAACGATGATCTCAATATCATGTTTCTTGTTCTTCGTTAATTCAGGTGCTTCTGTCACATCATACAATTCACCGTCAACACGCATTCGAACATAACCTTCGCGTTGAATCATTTCAAATACCTTTTTATGTTGTCCCTTTTTCTTAGCCACGACAGGTGCTAAGATTTGGATTTTCGTCCGTTCTGGCAATTCCAACACTTTATCGACCATTTGTTCCACCGACTGCGAAGTAATCTCAATATGATCGTTTGGACAAATTGGATGTCCAACACGTGCATAAAGTAAGCGTAAATAATCGTTAATCTCGGTAACAGTTCCTACCGTTGACCGGGGATTTTTACTTGTTGTTTTTTGGTCAATTGAAATCGCAGGGCTGAGTCCGTCGATACTATCAACATCTGGCTTATCCATTTGCCCTAGGAATTGACGCGCGTAGGCAGACAGACTCTCTACATAGCGGCGTTGACCTTCCGCATAAAGGGTGTCAAAAGCCAATGAGCTTTTTCCAGAACCTGATAAACCAGTAACAACCACCATTTTGTCACGAGGAATCGTGACATCTACGTTTTTCAAATTATGAGCACGCGCTCCATGAATCACTATCTTATCATTCGCCATTTATATCTCCTATTTCATTGTTCTACTGTTTTTCTTCTCTATATAATGTTTCTTATCTATTTACTTTACTAGACAACTAATTTCCTCGAAGAGAACCAGTTGTCTGAGTAAAGTTCAATTAGATTACTCTCACCTGTTAAGTTTGTCTATTCTGCCGCTTTCAGTTCTAAAATGGTGTCTCTTAGGGTAGCAGCAGTTTCAAAATCAAGGGTTTTAGCCGCTTCGCGCATTTCCTCTTCCATTCTCGCGATCAGTTCTTTACGCTCTGATTTAGATAGGTCCTCAAACGACGTTGTATCATACGTTTCCGTGTCTTCAACGACTTTACTGATGGAAATCAAATCACGAATTTCTTTGATGATTGTCTTCGGAACAATACCATGTTCCTCATTATATTGTTGCTGAATACTGCGACGACGTGATGTTTCATCCATTGCTCGTTGCATTGAGTCCGTGACTTTATCACCGTACATAATAACTTTACCTTCAGAGTTACGAGCAGCTCGTCCGATCGTTTGAACGAGTGATCGTTCACTACGCAGGAATCCTTCTTTATCGGCGTCTAAGATTGCTACTAAGGAAACTTCAGGAACGTCTAACCCTTCACGTAACAAATTGATTCCTACGAGTACATCAAATTTACCTAAACGCAGATCACGAATGATTTCTGTACGTTCCAAAGTTTTGATGTCACTGTGCAGATATTTTACTTTGATGCCTAATTCTTTGAAGTAGTCGGTCAAGTCCTCTGACATCTTCTTCGTTAAAGTCGTGACAAAAACCCGCTCATTCCGCTCTGAGCGCTCATTGATTTCACCGACCAGATCATCGATTTGTCCCATGATTGGCCGCACTTCAATGACCGGATCCAGCAACCCAGTCGGTCGAATAATCTGTTCAACTACTGTATCTGTTTCTTCGTGTTCATAAGGACCAGGTGTTGCAGAAACATACACGATTTGATTAACCCGCTCTTCAAACTCTTCCAATCTTAACGGACGATTGTCTAACGCTGATGGTAAACGGAAACCGTAATCTACCAGCATTTGTTTTCTAGCGCGGTCGCCATTATACATTCCACGAACTTGGGGCATCGTAACATGTGATTCATCGACTACTAATAGGAAGTCATCAGGGAAGAAGTCAATCAAGGTATATGGCGGTTCTCCCTCTTTACGACCATCCATATGACGAGAATAGTTTTCAATTCCCGATGTATAGCCCATTTCCCGCAGCATCTCAATATCATAATTGGTTCGCTGTTCTAAACGTTGGGCTTCTAATAACTTATTATCATTACGGAGAACTTCCAACCGATCTTCCAATTCTTTTTGAATATTACTGATTGCTACTTCCATATGGTCTTCATTCGTTAAGAAGTGCGTTGCCGGGAAGATCGCTACGTGCTCTGTCTCTCCTGTAATTTCACCGGTCAGAGCATCAACTTCACGAATGCGTTCGATCTCATCGCCAAAAAATTCCACACGTAATGCACGTTCGTCACGGGATGCGGGAAAGATCTCCACTACATCACCACGAACACGAAAACGTCCACGCTGAAAATCAATATCGTTTCGTTCAAATTGAATATCGATCAAATTTCTCAACAGTTGGTTCCGATCCATTTCCATCCCAACTCGTAACGACAGGACCTGTTCCATATACTCTTTTGGCGATCCTAAACCAAAGATACAAGAAACGGATGCCACTACTATCACATCGTTCCGTTCTAACAGAGCGCTGGTAGCAGAGTGACGAAGCTTATCAATCTCATCATTGATACTCGAATCTTTTTCAATATACGTATCGCTAGACGGTACATACGCCTCTGGTTGATAGTAATCGTAGTAACTGACAAAATACTCCACCGCGTTGTTAGGAAAGAACTCCTTAAACTCACCGTATAATTGTCCCGCTAATGTTTTATTATGGGCAATGATCAAGGTTGGTTTATTGACTTCTTTGATGACATTAGAAATTGTATATGTTTTCCCTGTACCGGTGGCTCCTAAAAGTATTTGCGCTTTTTTTCCATCGACGATTCCATCGGCTAACTGTGTAATGGCCTCAGGCTGATCGCCAGCAGGCTGATATTTTGAATGAAGGTCGAACGTATTGTCCGTTACTCTTTCAATCATACAAAAATCCCCCTTTTCTATTAAATAAACAAAGATTTTCCATTTCAAAATTATAGCATACCGAACATATTTTCGCCATTTTTTATTCTTGACATTAAAAGTTCCTATAATTACACGTGTTAGGTATTCTGACATTTCATGTTATAAAAATTTTGCTTTTTTTCTCTCCGACAATGAACCCTCTTGTATTTTATCCTTAAACTAACATATAATAAACAAATGATAAGTATATAGGAGGATTATTATGAGAAAAAACAAATTAATTCCATTCGTCGTTTTCTTAATGGCAAGTATTTTCACACTTGGCTTCGCCAGTAAGACCGATGCCGCGGAAAAGACATATAAAATCGGAACGGATCTGACTTTTGCTCCTTTCGAATTTCAAAACTCTGACGGTGAATACATAGGAATCGACGTGGATTTGCTCAATCAGATCGCTAAAGATCAAAATTTCAAGGTGGATCTACGTCCGCTAGGTTTCGACAGCTCAATCCAAGGTGTACAGTCAGATCAGCTTGACGGCATGATTGCTGGAATGAGCATTACAGATGAACGTAAAAAAACTTTTGATTTTTCAGAACCTTATTTTGATAGTGGAATTCAAATGGCTGTCAAAAATGATAACAAGGATATAAAGAATTACAAAGATCTCAAAGGCAAAACCGTTTCTGCAAAAATCGGAACAGAAAGTGCCACTTTCTTAGAAAAGAACAAAGACAAATACGGTTATGATGTCAAGCTGTACGAAGCGGCAGATGCAATGTATAATGCTTTGACCAACGGAAACTCTGTAGCAATTTTTGATGACTATCCTGTACTCGGCTACGCTGTAACAAATGGTCAACCTTTCAAATTAGTAGGTGATCCAGAAGAAGGCAGTTCTTATGGCTTCGCGGTGAAAAAAGGCGAAAACAAAGAATTATTGGAGAAATTCAATAAAGGCTTGAAGGACTTAAAGGACAACGGCGGCTACGATAAAATCGTTGCTAAATATATTTCTAGCGGCTCTGGTGATCAGGCTGCTGCTTCTGAAGAAATGAAAAAAATTGAGCCAAAAAAAGATGTCTATGTCATTGCCAGTGATTCGGCCTTTGCTCCTTTTGAATACAAAGATAGCGATGGCAAATATAAAGGAATCGACGTTGACCTGTTGACTCGTGCTGCTGAGCTTCAAGGATTCAAGTTAGACATGAAGTACATTGGATTCTCTTCTGCGATGCAAGCCTTGGAATCTGGTCAAGCAGACGGAATGATCGCTGGGATGACCATCACAGATGAGCGAAAAGCTAACTATGACTTTTCTGATCCCTACTTCCAAAGCGGAATTCAGTTGGCCGTGGCGAAGGATGACAATGACATCAAGTCTTATAAGGATTTAAAAGGGAAAACTGTGGGAGCTAAAGTCGGTACTGAAAGTGCTGATTTCCTAGAAGCTCACAAAAAGGAATATGATTACACGATTAAAAGCTTTGATGCTGCGGATCAATTGTATGATGCTCTGAAGGTCGGCTCAATCGATGCGATGATGGATGACTATCCTGTTATCGGCTATGCAATAAACCAAGGTCAGGATTTGAAAACACCAATCAAACGTGAAGTCGGCGGCGAGTATGGCTTTGCTGTGAAAAAAGGACAAAATCCGGAACTTCGTGAAATGTTCACTGAAGCGTTGAAGGAAATGAAACGAACTGGAGAATACGATAAGATCGTCGATAAATACATTGGGGCTGAAAAAGAAGATAAGAAAGATGCAGTTGATGAATCAACTATCACCGGACTTTTGAAAAACAACTACAAATCACTACTAGACGGTTTATGGAAAACAATCGTGTTAGCTTTAGTATCATTTGCGCTTGCATTGGTATTGGGAGTCATCTTCGGGCTATTCAGGGTATCTCCTGTTCGCGGATTACGCACCTTTGCTGGCATATACATTGATATTATTCGCGGGATTCCAATGATGGTATTGGCTTTCTTCATTTTCTTCGGACTTCCTGGTATTACAGGAATCAAAATCCCTGACTTTGCTGCTGGGATTATCACTTTAACCTTGAATGCCAGTGCGTATATTGCGGAAATCGTTCGAGGCGGTATTAATGCTGTACCTGTTGGTCAAATGGAAGCTTCACGAAGCTTAGGTCTATCGTACAACCGTACCATGCAAAAAATTATTTTGCCGCAAGCAGTTAAGATCATGATTCCTTCTTTCATCAATCAATTCGTCATCAGTTTGAAGGATACGACGATCATCTCTGCCATCGGTGTGGTAGAATTACTGCAGACTGGTAAGATTATCGTGGCACGGACTACACAAAGTTCTTACGTTTACTTGATTATTGCGATCATGTACTTGATCTTAATCACGATCTTGACTAAGTTAGCGAACCGTTTAGAAAAGAAGGTGAAATAGATGGAAAAAACGATGGATAAAAAAATTGTCGTTAATCATTTGGTAAAGAAATTCGGTGACAACACCGTTTTAAACGACTTAAACATCACTATCAGTGAAGGTGAAGTGGTCTGTATCATTGGACCATCTGGTTCCGGAAAAAGTACGTTTTTACGTTGTATGAATCATCTGGAAGAACCGACTTCTGGTGAGATCATTATCGATGGACAGGACTTAACAGATAAACACACAGATATTAACTTGGTCCGTCAGCATATTGGAATGGTATTTCAACATTTCAACTTATTCCCTCACCTAACTGTTTTAGAAAATATTACTTTAGCTCCACTTGATCTAAAAGGTGAATCGAAAGAGTCTGCTGAAAAACGCGGTGTGGAATTACTAACACAGGTTGGACTTGCAGAGAAGAAAAACGATTATCCAGATAGCCTGTCAGGTGGTCAAAAGCAACGTGTGGCAATTGCTCGTGCGTTGGCAATGAATCCTGACATCATGCTATTTGACGAACCGACTTCAGCTCTAGACCCCGAAATGGTTGGAGATGTGTTGAAGGTTATGAAGGATTTAGCTTTACAAGGAATGACTATGGTAATCGTTACCCATGAAATGGGATTTGCCAAAGAAGTAGCCGATCGTGTCATCTTTACTGATGGCGGGAAGATTTTGGAAGACGGCACACCCGAACAGGTCTTTAACAATCCTCACAATCCAAGAACACAAGACTTCTTGAACAAGGTTCTAAATATCTAAAAGAAACCCGTGAAATCACTTTAGATTTCACGGGTTTTTCTGAACGCTAACAAGGTTTGAAAAACGTTCTCTTTGGTTGCTGGTGACTGACTGCGAACAATGCCATCCTCTGGCGAAAAGGCAAGCTCTGTGACTTTTTTTAGTTCATTTACTGATGGAAAAATAGATAATGCTTCATAAGTAAGCGGTAGCTCTAACTTTTCAAACAATGCCTGATATTGTGTGAACTCCTCTTCTCGTCCTTCAATCCGTAATTGCTGCAGAGTAGTCAAAGCGATAATTTGACCGTGACTCCCCTTTATTTCTCCGCCCCATAAACTGACCATTGCATTGTGCAATGCGTGAGCAATACTCAGCCCTCCGGATTCAAAGCCAATACCACTCAATAACGTATTAGCTTCAACTACTGCTTCAAAAGCCGGCGATATTTTTTTCAGTTTATTTGCTTCCACTGCTTCTTCTGCATATACAAGTAATACATCACGGCATTTCTCAGCGATTGCTTCGGCTGCCAATGTGGGTAGAGCACCTAATGTGTTCACACCGCGATTTTCCCGTACGGTTCTCGCCTCAATCGAAGTTGATAGACCATCAGCGATTCCCGCCGTCAAAAAATGAACCGGGCTATTAATTAAAATCGCTGTATCGACCAACACAAGGTCTGGACTTTTAGTATAATAAGAATATTTTTCAAAATAGCCATCACGATATTTAACTGAAATCCGTGATGTCGGTGCATCCGTAGAAGCGGATGTAGGGACAACAACCACAGGACAATTTGACTCAAAAGCGAGAGCTTTCCCTAAATCAATTGCCCGACCGCCACCTAAAGCAACGACAGAATCAAATGCTCCAATAGGTTTTTCTTGCTCTACCAACCATACGAAGATTTCTCCGCCTAGCTCCATCAATTTCTTGCATAATTGTTCTCCCAGCATTTGATAAACAAAGCCATCAGTTACTATCAAGCACTTTCGACCAAAAGCTAGTATATCTTCCAAGTGATTCCATAAAACATTTTCTCCCTGACGATAAGTCATAGGACTAACAAACACTTTTTCCATATGCTCTCCTTCTTATCCTGTTTAGAAATATCATAGCAATCAAATAAAAGCGTTGCAAGTTGTGTAAGAATGCAAAAAACACGCAACGACTAGCGTTGCGTGTTAATCAAATCTATTTATGCTTCAATTTCAGTTACGATACCTGAACCAACGGTACGTCCACCTTCACGAATAGAGAAAGTTGTTCCTTTTTCTACGGCGATTGGATGGATCAATTCAACATCGATTGTCACGTTGTCACCAGGCATAACCATTTCGGTGCCTTCTGGCAATGCAATGTTTCCGGTAACGTCAGTTGTACGGAAGTAGAATTGAGGACGATAGTTGTTGAAGAATGGTGTATGACGTCCACCTTCTTCTTTCGTCAATACATAAACTTCTGCACTAAATTTCGTATGTGGTGTGATTGAACCTGGTTTAGCTAGAACTTGTCCACGTTCGATTTCATCACGTGTAATACCACGTAGTAGAACCCCAACGTTGTCGCCGGCTTCCCCATAATCCAATGTTTTACGGAACATTTCAAGTCCGGTTACGACTGCTTTTTGAACCTCAGGTTTGATCCCGATAATTTCAACTTCGTCGCCGACCTTGACTTCCCCACGATCGATACGACCAGAAGCTACAGTCCCACGACCAGTGATAGAAAATACATCTTCGACTGGTAATAAGAATGGCTTGTCAGTGTCGCGTTCTGGCGTTGGAATGTATTCGTCAACAGTATCCATTAGATCAAGGATTACTTGTTCTTGTTCTGGATCTCCTTCTAAAGCTTTCAAAGCAGAACCTTTAAGAACTGGAATATCATCACCTGGGAATCCATATTCAGAAAGCAATTCACGTACTTCCATTTCTACTAGATCAATCAATTCCTCATCGTCAACTAAGTCAACTTTGTTCAAGAATACGATTAAGTGCTTAACACCTACTTGACGTGATAACAAAATGTGTTCACGTGTTTGAGGCATTGGGCCGTCAGTAGCAGATACTACTAAAATAGCACCGTCCATTTGAGCCGCACCGGTGATCATGTTCTTCACATAGTCCGCGTGTCCTGGAGCATCAATATGGGCATAGTGGCGTTTTTCAGTTTCATATTCAACGTGTGCAGTGTTAATAGTGATTCCGCGTTCACGTTCTTCTGGTGCAGCATCGATACTAGCGTAGTCTTGAGGGTTTGCTAGACCTTTCTTGCCTAATACCGTTGTGATTGCTGCCGTTAAAGTTGTTTTCCCATGGTCGACGTGACCAATAGTACCAATATTAACGTGTGGTTTACTTCTATCGTAATGTTCTTTTGCCATAATAAACAAACCTCCTAAAAAGTGTAAAAATTCTTACGGATATAGTGTAAAGCATTTTGGGCTAAATGAAAAAGATTTACACTTATTTACTTTTTGTAAGTAACTATCCGAGATCATAATACATCAGAATTGGTCAAACTCCAAATAATATGTTTCAACTTGCTCATGGATGAAATAATTTTGAAAATTTTCTGTGCTTTATGCGCTTAAAGCAAAATCAGTACGCTATAATAAAGATGAATGAATGTACAGAAGCAAAAAATATTGGTTTAATAGTATTGGACTTTTTAGTAATGTCTTTTAAAACAACTAAAAGCTGGAGGAATATTCCATGGAAAATTTTCAAGAAAAATTGATGCTGCTTCCAACTGAGATAACTAGAGCTTACAGTGTCGGCTTTGTTTTTGTTAAAGAAAATGACCGCTACTGGCATTTTCCAGCAAGACAATGGACGGAACAACAGATCCAGGACTACTTTTTGGAACGCTATGGAAAAACAAGTACTTTTCATCGATATCCTGAGTTGAAGTTAAAGCACCTCGTTGTGACTGACATGCCTTCACTCTTTGTTATCGTTCCATACGATCCAAGAAAGGAAAATAATTGATATGACGTTCCTAGAACTAGATTCTATTAGTTACCAAAATGATCAAAGAACAATTTTAGACCAAATTACATTAACCGTTAAACAAGGAGCTTTTTTGACGATCACAGGACCCTCTGGCGGAGGAAAAAGTACATTGCTTCGATTGATTGCTTCCTTATTGACACCAACTAGCGGAGAAATTCTTTTTCAGGGAAAAGCACAACACTTATATGAATACACAGAGTATCGCCAACAGGTTTCTTATTGCTTTCAGCAACCTTCCCTGTTTGGAGAAAGCGTTTTGGATAATTTAACTTTGCCTTTCACAATCAGAAACCGCACCCCTGATCAATCGCAAATGTTAAACCATCTTCAGATGGTTGATTTGCCAAAAGAGTATTTGACAAAAAGAATCTCTGAATTGTCAGGTGGCGAGCGGCAACGAGTTGCTCTGATTCGAAACATTTTGTTTTTACCAAAAATTTTGCTATTAGATGAGGTGACAACGGGGCTTGATGAACAAACAAAAACAGTCATTCATCGATTGATCAAAGATATTCAGCATAAAGGCTGCACGATTTTGCAAGTAACCCATGATGAATCAGAAATCCAAGAAGCAGAAGAATTACTGATTGTCCAAGGAGGAAAATTAAAACAATGAATCAATTAGCAGTGAACGATCTTTCTTTAGTTTTGGCTTTTGCAATGGTGATGATCGCTGTTGCGATCAGTGCTAAAGAGAAGCTGAATCTAACGAAAGACATCCTTTTTAGTATTTTTCGTGCAATCGTTCAACTAGTTATCGTCGGCTATTTGTTAAAGTATATTTTTCAAGTCAACAATAACTTTTTGACGATTGCTATGAGTCTCTTTATTGTGTTCAATGCTGCATGGAATGCACATAAAAGAAATCCCAGTCTCCATAAAAAATATCTTCATTCGTTAGCAGCAATCTTTATTAGCACTTATATTACCCTTGGTTTGTTGATTTTAACTGGGGCTATAAAATTTATTCCCTCTCAAATCGTTCCTATCACTGGCATGATTGCGAGCAATTCAATGGTAGCAATCGGATTATGCTATAGAGCGTTGAACACCCAATTTCATGACTTGAGACAGCAGGTACTAGAAAAATTAGCCCTTGGCGCATCAATCAAACTGGCATCTAAACCGATCCTGCAGCAAAGTATCAAGACTGCCATGCAACCTACTATTGATTCTGCTAAAACAGTTGGACTCGTCAGCTTGCCCGGAATGATGTCTGGTTTGATTTTCGCCGGTTTAGATCCCGTTCATGCCATCAAATATCAAATTATGGTTACCTTCATGTTACTATCAGCTACAAGCCTCGGATCAATTATCGGCGGATATACTGCTTATAAAAACTATTTCAACTCAGACCATCAATTGATTGTATAAAAAGAAGGGAACTCAGAAAAATTTCTTTTCGAGTTCCCTTCTTTTTATACTAGTAAATTGTAGAGCGTTTTATTTTGACTTAATTCAATATAGCTTGAGTCAAACGCTTTTAATCGCTTCAATAAATCGGGTAACATTTCTGCTTTCTTCAACAGCACGCCAATCACTACTGGTCCGGTTCCTCGATTACTCTTCTTTGTATATTCAAAACGAGTAACATCATCGCCTTCGCTTAGAACTTCTGATACAAATTCCTTTAATGCACCAGGACGTTGCGGGAAGTTCACGACAAAGTAGTGCTTAACGCCTTCATAGATCAGTGAGCGTTCTTCAATCTCAGCCATCCGATTGATGTCATTGTTTCCACCGCTGATGATGCAGATGACTGTTTTGCCTTTAATCTTATCTTTCATCAACTCTAAAGCTGCCACACTCATTGCTCCAGCTGGCTCCACGACAATTGCTTGTTTCCCATACAAATCTAAAATCGTTGAACAAATCAAGCCTTCGTCAACAGACAGCAGCTCATCTACATATTTCTTACTGTGTGAGTAAGTAATTTCACCGACACATTGAACTGCAGCGCCGTCGACAAATTTATCGATCTCAGCTAATTTGACCGGCTGTTCTTCTTCAAAAGCCGCCTGCATTGAAGCCGCTCCTTTGGGTTCAACACCGACAATTTTAGTGGTCGGTGAGGTGTTTTTCACATATGAAGCCACTCCACTGATCAGTCCACCTCCGCCAATTGCTGAGATTACATAATCTGGCTTATAGCCTTCGCTTTCCGCATCGGTCATCATTTCCAAGGCCAGCGTTCCCTGACCGGCAATGATATTTTTGTCATTAAAAGGATCGATAAAGGTCATACCATTTTCTTCGCAGTATTTCCTTGCGGCAGCGGCAGAAGCATCAAAGGTATCGCCGACTAAATGAATATCCGCAAATTCACCACCAAAAAATTTTACTTGAGAAACTTTTTGTTGCGGTGTGGTAGTTGGCATAAAGATCGCTGCTTGTGTCTTCAATTCATGACATGTATAAGCAACTCCCTGTGCATGATTTCCCGCACTTGCACACACCACACCTTTTTTCAATTCTGCTTCAGGAAGTTTCTTAATGGCATAATAAGCACCACGTAATTTAAATGAACGAACTTTTTGCAGGTCTTCCCTTTTTAATAAAATGGTCGCCTGGTATTTTTCAGATAAATAACGATCATATTGTAACGGCGTATGGTTTACAGAGTTTTTTAATAATTGATAAGCACTGCGCACCTCAGTATCTTTGATTAATTCCATCGCTGCATCCCCCACTAATCTTTACGACTTACAAATGGCATCATTTTACGTAATTCGCCGCCCACTTCTTCAATTTGATGTCCTGCGCTTTCTTTGCGCATCTTATTGAATTCTGGGAAGCCGTTCTTGTTGTCATCGATGAATCCTTTAGCGAATTTGCCATTTTGGATATCAGTCAAGACTTCTTTCATTCCTGCTTTAGCTGTTTCTGTAATTACGCGCGGTCCTGAAACGTAATCCCCATATTCCGCAGTATTAGAGATTGAGTTGCGCATTTTCGCAAATCCACCTTCATAAATCAAATCAACAATCAATTTCATTTCGTGACAAACTTCGAAGTAAGCCAATTCAGGTTGATAGCCAGCTTCAACTAGTGTTTCAAAACCAGCTTCGATCATACTAGTCAATCCGCCGCAAAGCACTGCTTGCTCACCGAACAAATCAGTTTCGGTTTCCTCTTTAAAGGTTGTTTCCAAAACGCCCACTCGTGTAGCGCCAATGCCTTTTGCATAAGATAACGCTAAGTCTTGAGCAGCTCCTGTTGCATCTTGATAAACAGCAAATAATGCTGGAACCGCAAACCCTTCAGTGAAAGTACGGCGAACCAAATGGCCTGGTCCTTTCGGAGCTACTAAGAAAACATCCACGTTTTTCGGTGGTTTGATTACATCAAAATGAATATTGAATCCATGAGCAAAGACTAAAGCAGCACCGTCTGCTAAGTTTGGTGCGATTTCATTGTCGTACAGAGCACCTTGGATTTCATCTGGAGCTAAAATCATGACTACTTCGGCTTTTTTAGTTGCTTCGTCTACCGGCAACACATCAAACCCGTCTTCGCGAGCAGCCTCAGCGGATTTTCCTTCTCGCACACCGATCACGACTTGATGACCTGTGTCACGTAGATTTTGTGCATGAGCGTGTCCTTGCGAACCGTAACCCACCACAGCAATTGTTTTTCCTTCTAAAGCATCCTTCGCTACTGCATCATCATAATAAACTTTAACCATAATTTTTCCTCCAATTTTTTAAACTATATTAATAGCAAAATTAAATTTTGCACTTAACCTCTGCTAAATCCGGTTACCCCGGTTCGTGCTAATTGTTTGATGCCATATGGCCGCAATACATCAATGCATGCATTGACCTTTTCAGTCGAGCCGGCAACCTGCACAACGATCGTTTTCAATCCAACATCCACGACATCGGCGCGGAAGGGATCAATCATTGCTTGAATCTCTGATCGAGTAGCCGCTGGAGCACTGACTTTAATCAAAGCTAACTCTCTTTCAAGATGAGGCTCATCGGTTACATCAGAGACTTTAACCACATCTATCTGTTTGTTTAATTGCTTTGTTACTTGCTCTACATCCGCCAATGTGTCCGCTTGGATAATGATCGTCATTCGCGACTCACCGTCTCTCTCCGTACGTCCAACGGAGACACTGTCCATGTTTACTTGTCGTCGGTTCAAGACGCTCGTAATTCGACTCAACACCCCAGCCTGGTCGTGAACCATTGCTGTAATCATTCGTCTCATTTAATCCACCCCCAACATCTGATCATTCGGCATACCTGCCGGAATCATTGGTAATACATGTTCTTTGTTGCAGATCATGACTTCGATCAGCATTGGTCCCGGTGTAGCAAAAGCCTCCTGCAGCTCTTTTTCCAGTGTATTCGGATTCGTAATTTTTTTATTCCCGATCCCATAAGCTTCAGCCATCTTCATAAAGTCCGGTTGCTCTTGGAAAACGGATTGGGAACGACGTTCATTATAAAATTTCTCCTGCCATTGCCTAACCATTCCGAGGGACCTATTGTTCAATAGAATAAATTTGATATCTAAATTGTTTTGGTTCAAAATGGCTAATTCTTGATTAGTCATCTGGAAGCCTCCGTCACCGACAAACACAACAACGGATTCATTGGGTTTTCCAAATTTTGTCCCAATTCCTGCTGGGATTCCGTACCCCATAGTTCCAAGACCGCCGCTAGTGATTAATTGCTTCGGAAATTGAAATGGATAAAATTGCGCGACCCACATTTGATGTTGACCAACATCGGTTACGACATAGGATTTCCCTTTTGTGATCCGACCGATGATCTCAATCACCTCTTGCGGTTTGATGACCTCTTCATTCCATTCATATTTCAATGGATATTTTTCTTGGCGAGCTTTACAGAGCATTCGCCACTCTTCGCATTCAGGTGCGTCAATTTCGTTCGTCAGCATTTGCTGCAAGGCAATCTTCGCATCGCCTACGATTGGAACATCAGTATGAATAATCTTGCCGATCTCTACCGGGTCCACATCAATATGGGCAACCTTCGCATTTGGTGCAAAAGCATCCGGCGAACAGGCCAAGCGATCATCAAAGCGGCTGCCGATGTTAATTAGCAAATCGCATTCCATCATAGCCATGTTTGCAGCATAGGTGCCGTGCATTCCGCCCATCCCAAGAAAGTTCGGATGATCATGAGGCAGCAATCCTAAACCTAACAGCGTACTAACGGTTGGGAGTTGGTATTTTTCAACAAATTCTCTTAATTCTGCTGCACCATCAGCAGCGATCACGCCGCCGCCAACTAAAAAAATCGGTTTCTTAGCCTTCTTCAGTAAGTTCATTAATCGTTCGATCTGCAAGATTGATGGTGTCGTCGTAGGCTGATAGCTTTCTAAATGGACAGGCTTGTCAATATTTGGATTTGACTTAAATGTCATGATATCTTTTGGCAGATCAATCAGAACTGGACCTTTTCGTCCAGTTGTCGCGATATGGAAGGCTTCATTGACGATCCGCGGTAGTTCATTCACATCTCGAACTTGATAATTGTTTTTTGTAATGGGTACGGTAATTCCTAACATATCTGCTTCTTGAAAAGCATCCTTCCCGATCCCCGGTGTCGTAACCTGTCCTGTAATAACAACTAATGGTACAGAGTCGATCATTGCATCTGCGATCCCAGTTACAACATTGGTTGCTCCTGGTCCGCTAGTAACGATTACTACTCCTGGTTTGCCAGTAGCTTTGGCATACCCTTCTGCCGCATGTACCGCTCCTTGCTCGTGACGAGTAAGAATATTTGGAATCGATTCATCATAAAGGGAGTCATATAATGGTAAGACGGAACCTCCGGGATACCCGAAAATCAATTCAACTCCTTGATTCTCCAGACATTTGATTAATAGATCGGCGCCTGTTTGCAAATCTTCAGCTTCCACTTTTTGCTTCATTTCTTCCACCCCATTTCCCCCTATTCTTCAGGTAGTTTCATTACACCACCGGTATGTGCTGAGGTTACCATTGCTGAGTAACGTGCTAACCAACCTTTTTTGACTTTCGGCTGGAATTTCGTTAGTCCTTCTTTTCGTTTTGCTAATTCTTCTTCTGAAACAGCTACATTCAATGTGCGATTTGTTAAGTCAATCGTAATTTCATCGCCATCTTGAACTAAAGCAATTGGTCCACCGGCAGCTGCTTCTGGTGAAATATGCCCAACCGCAATGCCACGAGTCGCACCGGAGAAACGTCCATCTGTAATCAGTGCAACATCTTTGCCTAAACCGCGACCTACGATACTTGACGTTGGTGCCAGCATTTCTGGCATCCCCGGTCCGCCTTTTGGTCCTTCGTAGCGAATAACTACCACATGGCCTTTAGTGACGGTATGGTTATCGATTGCTTCAACCGCTTCATCGTGAGAGCCAAAGCAAATTGCTTTACCCTTAAAGACTTTGATACTTGGATCAACACCGCCGACTTTGATAACACTGCCCTCCGGTGCAATATTTCCATAAAGAATGGAGAGTCCTCCCACTGGACTGTAAGGTGCTGTTTTGGGATGAATCACTTCTTCATTCATGATCTTAGCTGAAGCGACATTTTCACGTAATGTCTTGCCCGTAACGGTGATTCGGTCAGAATGGATTGCCCCATCAATTGAAACTAGCTCATTGATAATCGCTGGTACGCCTCCTGCTTGATGCACATCATGCATTGAATAACTGGAAGAAGGAGCGATTTTAGATAAATAAGGAACTCTTTTGGCAATCTCATTGATATCCGATTGATCATAATCAATCTCCGCTTCGTTGGCGATCGCCAATGTATGGAGCACGGTATTCGTCGATCCGCCCATCGCCATATCTAAGGCAAAAGCATCATCAATTGCTTCTTTTGTCACGATGTCACGAGGTTTAATTTGTTTTTTCACAAGATTCATTAAATGTTTCGCTGATTCACGAACCAATTCACGCCGTTCATCAGAAACTGCTAAGACTGTACCGTTCCCCGGTAAAGCTAGCCCTAGCATTTCCAGCAAGCAGTTCATGGAATTTGCCGTAAACATACCCGCACAGGAACCACAGGTTGGACAAGCGTTTTGCTCCATGAATAGGAAGTCTTCTTTGGTCATTTTCCCTTCTTTGAAGGTACCAACAGCTTCAAACATCGAAGAAAGTGTTGTTTGATGACCGAGTGGATCGATCCCTGCTTTCATCGGACCGCCTGAACAAAAGATTGAAGGAACATTCGTCCGAACAGCCGCCATAATCATCCCCGGTGTGATCTTGTCACAGTTAGGAATGTAGAAAACACCGTCAAACCAATGGGCATTGATCACTGTCTCTGCTGCATCGGCAATCAGTTCACGACTTGGTAAAGAATAGCGCATACCGATATGTCCCATCGCAATCCCGTCATCTACTCCAATCGTATTAAACTCGAAAGGAATACCGCCGGCTTCACGAATTGCCTCTTTTGCCACATCAGCCAGTTCTCGCAGGTGGACGTGTCCTGGTACAATATCAATATAAGAATTACAAATAGCAATGAACGGTTTATCCATATCATGGATATTTTTTACTTGGCCAGTCGCATATAATAAGCTTCTGGCGGGTGCTGCATCAATTCCTTTTTTAATCTGATCACTTCTCATGTTCACATCTCCCTACTTTCAAAAAAAGAGCATCCCATCAATAAATGGGATGCTCTTGCAAGAACCCCATTTGTAACGCAAACAGGACTCAAACAAACGGTTAAAACTTCTTCCGCGTTCTAAGTCCTAGACTCAATAATTAATAAGACGATGCCATCGAAATTATTGTATTTACTCTTGCGCATAAAAATCGGCTCCTCATTTTTCTAATAGTATCTTAATCATTTTTTTATACTATACATTTCATAAGATTAAAAGTCAATGAATTTTCAGAATATTTTCTAACTTAGCAACTTTTTGGTTCATTTTTATTCAAAAAATAAGCTCAACATAGAATGTCGAGCTTATCCGGCAAATTGACTATTATAAAGATTCGCGTAAAAGTCGCCTTTTTTCATCAAGCTGCGATGACTCCCCTGTTCAATAATCGAGCCGTCTTTCATCACTAAGATCAAATCCGCATTTTTAATGGTAGATAACCGATGAGCGATGACAAAGCTCGTCCGCTCCGCAGTCAATTGATCCATCGCCTGTTGGATCATTCTTTCTGTTCGAGTATCCACGCTCGATGTCGCTTCATCTAAGATCAATAATTGCGGATCGGCTAGGATCGCCCGCGCAATCGTTAAAAGCTGCTGCTGGCCTTGCGAGATCTGGGTCCCATTGGAGGAAATAATCGTGTCATAGCCATTTGGCAGCGTGCGAATGAAGTGATGGCATTGAGCATCTTTTGCTGCCTGCACAATTTCTTTTCTAGTGGCATCGGGATTGCCATAAGCGATATTATCCGCTACAGTTCCTTCGAATAACCAGGTATCCTGCAAGACCATACCAAACTTCTGTCGAATCTCAGCACGTGAAAAATGATTGATATTCTTTCCATCGACTTCGATTTGACCACCTGTCAATTCATAGAAGCGCATCAATAGGTTAATCATTGTCGTCTTTCCAGCTCCAGTCGGTCCGACGATTGCTACCATTTGCTTTGGCTTTACCTTGAAATTAACATCTTCCATTAAAAGACGATCCGGCGTGTAGCCGAATGCTACATGCTTGAACCTTACTTCGCCTCGCAAATTTTCTGGAACAGCGACACTTAGAACTTCTTCTTTTTCTTCCGGCTGATCTAATATCTCAAAAATTCGCTCTAACGCCGCAAATGCGCTTTGCAAACTATTAATCACATAGGAAACCTGTGTGATTGGTTCAGAAACTTGGTTCACATATTGTAAATAAGCTTGAACTAACCCAATCGATAGTTGACCATTGATTACCATGATACCGCCGACGACAGCACTTGCAACGAAACCTAGCTGATTAATAAGTCGAATCAATGGGTTGATGGCGAAGCTGACAAATTGAGCTTTCTTGAAGGCTTGAAATTGCGCTTCATTCAGCTTATCTAACTCATCTGCGGTTTCGTTTTGCCGGTTGTAGGATTTGATCAATAGATTTCCAGAATAGTTTTCCTCCGCTTTAGTGCCGACAGCGCCTAAAGCTGCTTGATTCTCAGAGAAATACTCCTGATTCTTATGAGCCAACCGATTGGTCAAAAAGAGGCTGATCAAAAGAATACCTACGATTCCCAATGTTAATAATGGACTCAAATAAATCATCAGCCCTAGTCCGATGACGATCGATAATATCGCTGAGATCATCTGCATCAAGCCGACTTGCAGGACTTCTGACACTTTATCCAAATCAAGGGTTGCTCTAGTTAAAATATCTCCAGTTTTGTATTGATCAAAAAAGTTCATCGGCAAGCGATTCAATTTCTCTGTCAACGTCTTTCTCAAACGTAAGGTTAGCGTTTCTGCCACGCTTGCCATGGTATACTCTTGCAGCAATGAAAATAGCGAGACGCCTCCCCAGGCTAAAAAGAGCCAGAGCACAGGCTGAAGCAAAGCCGCAAAAAGATTGTCCCAACTAACCGACTGAGTACGAACCAACGCTATGATCGCGTCCAAACCCCAACCTAAGATCAAGGGAGTAACAGCCATCAGAGCCGCAAAGCAAATAGCAGAGGCAATGATGATTATGAAACGAGCCTTTTGCTCCGCTAATAGTTTAAATAGACGAATCCCGGTTTTCTTAAATTCTTTTGGTGTTTCTGTATCTACGTTTTTTTCATCAACTTGCTTGATGCCCATGCTTCTTCCCCTCCATTCCTTGAGATTTAGCAAATTCTTGATAAACATTACACGTTCGAAGCAACTCTTCGTGTGTCCCTTTACCAACGATTTTTCCTTCTTCTAAAACAATGATCTGATCAGCATCTTTGATCGTTGACAGTCGTTGAGCAACGATCACGATTGCGGCATCAGATAGATAGGTTTTCAACGCTTTTCGCAGCTTCGCATCGGTCTGATAATCCAAAGCAGAAAAACTGTCATCAAAGAAATACAAATCAGCTGACTTGATCAATGCTCGAGCAATACTCAAACGCTGCTTCTGTCCGCCAGAGAAGTTATTGCCTTTTTGAGCGACGAATGCATTGAATTGTCTCCATCTAAGTTGTTGATAAAATCTTCTGCTTGAGCTACTTTAGCCGCTTGTTTCATTTCCGCTTCTGTTGCCTGCGGATTTCCAAAAAGAAAGTTGTCCTTAACCGTTCCGCTGAACAAGAAGGCTTTTTGCGGCACATAACTGATTCGTGCTCTCAAAGCCTCTTGCGTGACATTTTGGATTGGCTCGCCGAGAAAGCGGATCTCGCCTTTCGTTGTGTCCCTTAGCCGCAGTAACGCTTTTGCAATCGTACTTTTACCTGATCCAGTTCCGCCAACGATTGCTGTCACGCCTTTTGGAATCTCGATGCTGATATTGGATAAGACTGCTTCTTCTGCTCCACTGTAGGCAAAGTCCACATGATCAAAAACTGCGATGGGTGCATCCTGTTTCATTTCAAAAGAATCTTTCGACCCATCAACAATTTCTTCCTGCGTGTCAATAACTTCACCAATCCGCTCTAATGAAGCCAGTGCTTTAGGGATCATTACGATTACCATCGCCGCCATCGTCAAGAACCATAGGCTCAAGATGGTGTACTCACTGATTGCCGTCAAGCTTCCGATCGGTACACTTCCTTGAACGACTAACAGTCCGCCATAAGCTAAGACAGCTGTCATCCCTAGACCCATCGTAAGATTGACGGTCGGATTCAAGACAGCGAAAAGTTTATTTACCCGAATCATCACGTCCGCGTAGCTACTAAAAGTTTTGTCAGTCCGTTTCTTTTCAAAGCTTGTTTTATTAAATGCTCGAATCACGCGTACGCCTGTATAGAATTCTCGTAAAATCTGCATCATTTTGTCCATACGCTGCTGCATCACATCAGCAAGAGGAACCGCCTTCTTAATGACAAACAATGAAACGATCGAAAAGAGTACGATTGATACGATCGGAATCCAAATAAACCGCCATGAAATTGCTCCTGTTAAAACGATCGAAGCTAAACAGATTAATGGCGCCGGAATAATCATCTGGAACACCATCATCATGATTTGCTGAATATTGGTAATATCACTGGTTGTCCGAGCTAATAATGTCGGAGTTCCAAATTCGTCCATATCTGCCATTGATAAACGTTGTGTCTTATCAACTAACTGCTTCCGTAAGAAATAGCCAAAACGTCCAGCTAAGATAGCTGAGAAATAGCTGGCAATAATTGAGACAATCCCAGTTAACACTGCAATTCCTAACATCAAAGCACCATTACGCCAGATCGCTCCTTGATCCTGAGTTAAAATACCTTCATCAATAATTTCAGCAACATAGTAAGGAATCATCAACGTTCCAACCGCTTGCACGATCATTAAGATGAAGGTGCCAAAGAACATCATTTGATATTCTTTGAAAAAGACTTTGAATAATCTCATCTTTTTTTCCCTCCTTCTCCTATGGTAGAATAAACTGTAACGTAACGTCACAGTCAAGCAGAAAATGGAGTTTTTTTTATGAAAAAATATTTGACCATCAGCGAGATGGCAAAATACGCTGGAATTAGTCGCCGTACGCTGATTTACTATGACCAAATAGATCTATTTAAACCAGCAAAGGTCGGTGAAAATGGTTATCGCTACTATGGAATTGACCAGTATTTTGAATTAGATGTCATCCTCTTGTTAAAAAATCTCGACGTTTCCTTAGATGAGATTCATATCTTCTTAAAAAATCGGAATGTCGATTATGTCCTTGATGGCTTTATGAGACAGAAACAAAAGGTTGATGAACAGATAAATAAATTAAACGGAATTCGCGGGGCATTAGACAGCTATATTGAACGGTACACGACTTTAAAGAACTTTGATCTAGAATCAATCACTTATTCTTATCGTGATGCCGAATCCTTCGTGATCTCTGATACGATCGAAAGCTATGACGACTTTGATTCCGTGCAGATTTACGGCAGGTTTTATTCCTCAGTAGACAGTAGCGATCTCTTTAGCGGATATCCTATCGGTTTTTTGGTAGACGGTTCTGCCTTTTACGAGAAAAATTTTCACGATGCTCCCTATCGTGCGCTAGTTAAGATTCCTGAGGATCGATTGTACATCTATGATAAACAGCGTGTCATCAAACGACCGGCTGGTTATTACGTATCCGGCTTTATGAAGGATGAGATCCATCATATCAATACCTTTAATAATCGTTTCAGAAGTTATCTGAAGGAAAATGAATTGGTTTTAAATGGCGATATTTGGGAACTATTGTGGCAAGATGAGACCACCTCTGAGCATCCCGAAGATCAGATATTTGAAGTACTAATACCTGTAAAGCGTAAAAAAGACTCTGAGTAATTATCAGTTTCTTTAAACCTGCAGAGACATTTATATTAATCAAAAAAGCTTATTCTTTCTTCGTGAATCATATTTTGGTACAGTGAAATAGTTGTAGAACAAATGATGAAATTGTTTTGATGTGTTTAATAGCACCTTACTATAAGGAGATTATGATGAATTTTGAAATTACCGATAGGATTCAAGAAAAGGATAAGTCAGAGATTATGACAGGATTGATAAACTACAATCTAGCTAGAATTGAAGACAAAAGTTCAAAAGAATTAGGCATCTATTTAAAGGACAAACAGGGAAAAATGATTGGTGGCTTAATTGGAGAAACACATGGAAATTGGCTAATGATTGAATTTTTGTGGGTTGATGAACTACATAGAGGAACTCATATAGGTAGTCAGCTGCTGGAACAAGCTGAGTCGACTGCCAAAAAAAGAGGCTGCAGCTACGCTTTTTTGGATACATTTGGTTTTCAAGCACCTACTTTTTACAAGAAGCACGGATACAAAGAGGTATTTACCTTAAATGAGTACCCACTTACCGGAAAACGATTTTATTTCACTAAAATACTTTGAGCGGTAAAAGAGTCGTTTCTCCAGTGTTTGATTAGTTGACCTTACTTTTGTAGAATGATTATCTACTACCTTTTTTAACTACTATTTGCCAATGTTTGATGCATTGGTAAAATGGAGAGAGATTATCACCAAATTTATATCATATTTCCAATAGAATCGAGCTTCTGTTAACCAAATAGCCTTGACACCCTGTCTGTATTGATGATAGGATGAAAAAAGAATTTCATGAAGGGAGAGAGTATGATGATGAAGACCAGAAAAAATAAGCAAATACATTTGATTGAGCTTTTTGATTTGTTTTATTGGAGCAGAGTGTCTTTTTCCGAGGACTCTCTAGATGCTTAAATAAAGTCTATTTGTCAAACTGCCAATCGTGGATTGGCAGTTTTTTTGCTATTTTTACGCATTAAAATTATGCCGAAAAGATAGCAATCATTAAGCGGTAGCCATAGTTTTCGGACCTAAAAAACGATATTGGGTACCATTTACCAAGATAACTGCACATTTCTAACTTAAAATTTTAACGGAGGTGTTTCCTATGAGTGGAAAAAAAGAGAAATCAGAGAAGAGAATAAATTAACTAGAGGAATAATTTAATTCCTCAAAGAGAGGATTAAATATGTTAACGATAAAAGGAAAATATAATTCAGCAATTGTGTACACAGATATTTTGACAGATAGTACAGTCGGTCAAATTATGACTCTTTGCAATCAAAAATTTGTTCAGAATGCAAAAATTCGGATTATGCCAGATACTCACAGTGGCTCTAGCTGCGTGATTGGTACAACTATGACAATTAAGGATAAAGTAGTCCCTAATCTTGTCGGTGTAGACATTGGCTGCGGACTCAATGTGACAAAGATCAGAAAAGGTGTCAAATTGAATTTTGATAAGTTGGATCGTACAATTCGTAATCGAATTCCTAGTGGTCACCATTCGCACGGGAAACCTCAATACGCTTTTCCCTTAGAAAATGTGCAGGCTCCGATTCACCGCGGGTGGGCACTGCGCAGTTTGGGAACATTAGGTGGCGGTAATCACTTCATTGAAGTGAATGAAGGAAGTGACGGTTACTATCTGGTCATTCATAGCGGTAGCCGTGTGTTAGGTAAGGAAATTGCTGAATACCACCAGGAAATTGCCTATCAGAAGTTGACACAAAGGCGGCAAGAACTAAAGCTGCAAGCAAAGACGACGAATGATCCAGATGAAGAGGAACAGCTGGTTCAACAACGAGAAGAAATAAAAATACCTTATGAATTGTCGTACGTGTCTGAGCAAGATCTGATTAACTACCTATCAGATATGAAAATCGCTCAACAATATGCGGCATACAATCGGCAGAGCATGGCACGGACAATCCTAAAAGCTATGAAGTGGGAAAAATATATCATCGAAAGCTTCGACAGTCCTCATAATTATATCGATCTGGAGCACATGATTTTACGCAAAGGGGCTGCTTCTGCCCGATCAGGCGAAAAAATGATCGTTCCCTTAAACATGAAGGACGGTTCCATTATTGGTATCGGAAAAGGCAATGATGAGTGGAATCAATCCGGTCCTCATGGAGCAGGTCGTACAATGAGCCGCTCACAAGCCCGAGTATCGATTAGTCTGGAAAATTATCAGCATATGATGCGCCACGTTTGGACGACCTCTGTTTCTAAACGTACGCTAGATGAAGCACCCAAAGCGTATAAATCAAAGAAACAGTTGCTAACGAATCTACACGAAACAATGGATGTAAAAGAAATTATTAAGCCATTGTATAATTTCAAAAGCTAAACAGAAGACGATGGAAAATCAAAATGATTCTCCATCGTCTTTATTTTTCAAGTGGTTAACCTAAGAATGAAGCCGATACTAAAGTACTCTTACCCAATCACAGCCATTTCCCATTCCTTCTAAAACTGTTGAATCAATTGGAAATCTCTCGGCAAAAATTCGGCTTGATTGGCATCAATAATACGTCTTCCTGCTGGATGAAACTCTCTCCTTCCATATAGCCTCCTGTTGAACAAAAAAGTTCCTATTTCATAATCGTCAGGTGGAATACAAATTGCTTCTATTATTAACAACTTATTTCCCTGCTACTTAATCACTTACCTCACAAGCAGCCATTACTTCAACACCAGCTTCTGCCAATTTTAAGTTCCATGCCTCGATTACAGTCCATGCGTTCTTCACAAAAGTACTATGGGCATCTTTTAATAGTGAGGTTTTAAATCCCCTTGATTTGCTTTCTAAACAAGCAGCCTGAACACAGCCATTAGTGACAAATCCGCAAACATATATCTCCTGTATTTCAAGTTTCTTTAACAATTCTACGAAATCAGGCTCTGTAAAAATATTGCTTCTCTTCTTATTAAAGATAATTGCAGAATCAGGACGCTGAATACTTGAATCAAGTGTCCATGATTTTGCTTCAACGGCTAACGAAGTCTTATTCGTATGTCTAGTGAAGATAATCGGCTGCTGAGCCTTTTGAAATGATTCAACAACTGAATTTATAGTTGAAATAATTTCAGTTTTCCTGTAAATAGTTCTATTCAATACCCCTACTTGCCCATCTAAAACTAGCAGCAATTTCTTTCCCATTCAATCCTCTCCCAGAAGCAAATTCTTTTCGATACATCTATTCTAAACCCTCTCATTACCGGAGAGTCAATCTCGTAACCACGATAGAACCCAATTCTATTCAAAAAAAAGACCCAACATCTCTGCTGAGTCCTACTAGGGCGAACGATGGGAATCGAACCCACGAGTGCCGGAGCCACAATCCGGTGCGTTAACCACTTCGCCACGATCGCCATGGTGCTATTTAATTTCAAATAAAAAACTAAGATGAAATAACATCTTAGCTCTTTATACCGGCGGCCGGGGTCGAACCGGCACGCCCGTGAGGGCACTGGATTTTGAGTCCAGCGCGTCTGCCAATTCCGCCACGCCGGCATGTCAATAAATATTCTAGTACTAAGGCGGTAACCGGATTTGAACCGGTGATGAAGGTTTTGCAGACCTCTGCCTTACCACTTGGCTATACCGCCATTATACTATTGTTTTCTTCTTAGAACAAGTATTTTTCAAGAAAGTTTCTTGATACTTTTCCAAGAAAACTGGGGTAGCTGGATTCGAACCAACGCATGAGGGAGTCAAAGTCCCTTGCCTTACCGCTTGGCTATACCCCAATAATTACAAGGGCGAACGATGGGAATCGAACCCACGAGTGCCGGAGCCACAATCCGGTGCGTTAACCACTTCGCCACGATCGCCATATTAAGAAAACAGGGGCAGCAGGAATTGAACCCACACTAACGGTTTTGGAGACCGCTGTTCTACCTTTAAACTATGCCCCTGAAACAAATGGAGGAGAGTGGATTCGAACCACTGAACCCTAAGGAACGGATTTACAGTCCGTCGCGTTTAGCCACTTCGCTACTCCTCCATGGTGGCGCGGGACAGAATCGAACTGCCGACACACGGAGCTTCAATCCGTTGCTCTACCAACTGAGCTACCGCGCCATATTATAATAGTCTAAAGTTTTTAATTAAAATGGCGGTCCCGACGGGATTTGAACCCGCGATCTCCTGCGTGACAGGCAGGCATGTTAACCCCTACACCACGGAACCGAATGGGGGTTAACGGGTTCGAACCGCTGACCCTCTGCTTGTAAGGCAGATGCTCTCCCAGCTGAGCTAAACCCCCATATTATTTAATTAAATGACCCGTACGGGACTCGAACCCGTGTTACCGCCGTGAAAGGGCGGTGTCTTAACCGCTTGACCAACGGGCCAGTAAAAAAGATGTTACGGAGAGTAAGGGATTCGAACCCTTGAGACAGGAATACCCGCCTACATGATTTCCAATCATGCTCCTTCGGCCACTCGGACAACTCTCCAAGATAGGAGCACAAAGGCCCAATACTCTATGTTTATTCTCTCTCGAGAAACTCCGGCAGTAGGACTCGAACCTACGACATCATGATTAACAGTCATGCGCTACTACCAACTGAGCTATGCCGGAAGAATAATCAGCGT
>NZ_JCAFYN010000045.1:0-29884 GCF_059374735.1 Enterococcus sp. GPZ-007
AGCAGCTGATTTGGCATCAGCTGCTTTCATTCTGTTTAAACGGTCGCTTTTTCTGGTTCGCCAAAGACTTGTTTTTGCAAACGCAAACCAGTTGGTGTCGTAGCTACTCCGCCTTCTGCGGTTTCCTTAAAGATTTGCGGCATTGCCCGACCAACCTTGTACATTGCTTCTACCACTTCATCTGGTGGAATGACACTGCGGATTCCGGCTAGTGCCATATCTGCGGAGATAAAGGCCTGCGAAGCGCCCATCGCATTTCGTTTCACACAGGGTACCTCCACTAAACCGGCGACGGGATCGCAGATCAGTCCCATCACATTTTTCAAAGTGATTGCTAAGGCGTTGGCAGCCATTTCCGGTGTGCCGCCGTTTGCCGCTACTAAAGCTGCCGCTGACATCGCGCTAGCAGAACCAACTTCCGCTTGGCAGCCGCCTTCCGCGCCAGAGATTGAGGCGTTGTTTGCCATAACGAGTCCAAATGCGCCAGCGGTAAATAGGAAATCAATTTGCTGTTCATGGGTTAATTCTAGTTTTTCACGGGCAGCCATCAATACACCCGGCAAGACGCCGGCGCTACCAGCAGTAGGAGTAGCACAAACTAAACCCATCTTAGCATTGACTTCATTGACTGCAATCCCGTTACGAACAGCTTTCAAAATCGTATCGCCGCTCATGAATTTGCCGCTTTCGATATAGTCATTCATACGTTTGGCATCGCCGCCAGTTATTTTCGTTACAGAAGTCACTCCTTGAATGCCTTCTTCGATTGAGCTTTCCATTACTTCTAAATTGCGTTCCATCAACGCAATGATTTCTTCACGTGTACGATCGGTTAATTCCATTTCGGTCGCGATCATTAATTCGCCGACTGTTGGATAATCCTTTGCTTGCTCTACAAGCTCTTGGATTGAATAAAACATGACAATTCCTCCTATACTATTTGAAATAAGTGACGCTCAGTACATCGTCTTCACGTTTGATCTCTTGTCGTAAGCCTTCTGGATCATCTGGGGTATCATCGATCTCTAACAGAACGATGCCGTTTTCACCACGTGTTTTTCGTGTCATTGTGACTTTTCCGATGTTCAATCCATGTTTCATGAAAATCGTGGAGACCCGAGAGAGCAAGCCAGGTACGTCTTTATTGATAATAATATAGGTAGGATTGCCCATACCAAGTGAGATGCTGTAGCCGTTCATTTCAGTGATTTGAATATTGCCGCCGCCAATTGAGACCCCGGTAATAGACATCTCGAGATCACCTTTAATCATTCGAAGGGTAACCGTATTGGGGTGGTCAGATATTTCTTTTTTCGGTACAAACAGAACTTCCATTCCTTGTTCGTGAGCAATCTTCAGTGAATCGGATAAACGAGGGTCATCTGGCTCCATCCCTAAAATACCGCCAACGAGGGCGATATCTGTTCCGTGCCCACGGTAGGTTTTGGCAAAGGATTCATAAAGATCAAATTCGACTGAATCGGGGCGTTCCCCAAAAATCATGCGACAAACTTTCCCGATTCGAGCAGCTCCGGCAGTATGCGAACTGCTTGGGCCCACCATTACTGGACCAATAATGTCAAAAACACTGCGATATTTTAATACTTCCATTATTTTATACCTCCCTGAATTATCCGATGAAAATCCACATCAAGTCGACCATAGTGTAACATATACGCTTTCTGAAAATAGGAAGATTAATAATTTATTTTGTTATTCTCATAGTAGTTAAAGAGATTGTGAAGCGTTTTATTATTGTCAGAAAAGTCCGAACAGGTAATTTCCGTCTTGATTTAGCTGAGGAATTCTGGTATGATACCAAAGTGTGTCTTTACGCACACGGTTTTAAAGTGGGAGGAGAAATTTTGATCTCCAATTAACCACATCACGGACTCAAGGAGGTATGTCTCGTGGCAAAGAAAGTAGAAAAATTAGTTAAACTGCAAATTCCTGCAGGGAAAGCAACACCAGCTCCCCCAGTAGGTCCTGCACTAGGTCAAGCGGGTATCAACATCATGGGATTCACTAAAGAATTCAATGCTCGTACAGCTGATCAAGCAGGTTTGATCATTCCAGTGGTGATCTCTGTATATGAAGACCGTTCATTTACATTCATCACAAAAACACCGCCAGCTGCTGTATTATTGAAAAAAGCAGCGAAGATCGAAAAAGGATCAGGCGAACCAAACAAAAACAAAGTTGCAAAAGTTACTAGCGATCAAGTAAAAGAAATCGCTGAGTTGAAAATGCAAGACCTAAACGCTGCTAACGTTGAGTCAGCTATGCGCATGGTTGAAGGAACTGCACGAAGCATGGGTATCACTGTCGAATAATTCTCGACGACCCAAGAAAGTAGCTTCTCAGTTGGCTCCCTATCTAAAGATACGGAACACGTGGGAGGTTCTACCGTTATAACCACATCAAGGAGGAAACAAAATGGCTAAAAAGAGCAAAAAAATGCAAGATGCATTGAAAAAAATCGACGCTACTAAGGCTTACCCTGTTGCGGAAGCTGTAGCATTAGCAAAAGAAATTAACTTCGCGAAGTTTGACGCAACGGTTGAAGTTGCTTACAAATTGAACGTAGACCCTAAAAAAGCAGACCAACAAATCCGTGGAGCAGTTGTGCTTCCAAACGGAACTGGTAAAACACAAACTGTTTTAGTATTCGCTAAAGGCGAAAAAGCAAAAGAAGCAGAAGCTGCTGGCGCTGATTTCGTTGGCGACGACGACATGGTTGCAAAAATCCAAGGCGGATGGTTCGACTTTGACGTTGTTGTTGCGACACCTGACATGATGGCTACAGTTGGTAAATTAGGTCGTGTGCTTGGACCAAAAGGTTTAATGCCTAACCCTAAAACTGGTACTGTAACGATGGATGTTACAAAAGCAGTTGAAGAAGTTAAAGCTGGTAAAGTAACGTACCGTGTTGATAAAGCTGGTAACGTTCATGTGCCAATCGGTAAAGTATCATTTGACGATGCGAAATTGGTTGAAAACTTTAACACAATCAACGAAACTTTAGTAAAAGCAAAACCTGCAACTGCTAAAGGTCAATACATCAAAAACATTTCAATGACAACAACATTTGGACCTGGTATCCATGTTGAACAAACGGCTATCTAATTAATTTTAGAAAAGTGCTTGACTCGACTAGCTTATCTATGGTAAGTTAGTCGAGGTTAAATATTAACTGTACCGAAGACAGTAGGTGACGCGAGTCTTAATTTCCTACCGAGGACGTTTATTGAGAACATTCAATAGTCCCTCTATGTCTGCGGTGGCATAGGGTATTTTTTTGCTTTCAGCAAAAAATGCTCTTCCATCAAAATCAGGAGGTGAAACATATAATGAGTGAAGTAGCAATCGCTAAAAAAGCCGCTATCGTTGAAGAAGTCACTGAAAAATTCAACGCTGCAGCTTCAGCCGTTATCGTCGATTACCGTGGTTTAACAGTAGAACAAGTGACTGAATTACGTAAACAACTACGCGACGCTAATGTTGAAATGAAAGTTATCAAAAATTCTATCTTAGTTCGTGCCGCTGAAAAAGCTGGTTTGAACGGATTAGAAGAAGTATTCTCAGGACCTACTGCTGTTGCATTTAGTAATGAGGATGTAGTTGCTCCAGCTAAAATTATCGACGAGTTCGCTAAAACAGCTGAAAAACTAGAAATCAAAGGCGGTATCATTGAAGGAAAAGTAGCTTCTATCGAAGAAATTACTGCTCTTGCAAAACTACCGAACCGCGATGGACTTCTTTCTATGCTATTATCTGTCCTTCAAGCGCCAGTCCGCAACGTGGCTTACGCTGTGAAAGCAGTCGCAGAAAAAGAAGAAGTAGCTTAATTGCTGCATAACATATAAACTAAAAAAACTTACCTAAACGGAGGAAATTTAAAATGGCATTGAACATTGAAAACATTGTCGAAGAACTTAAAGGCGCGACAATCTTAGAATTAAACGACTTAGTTAAAGCTATCGAAGACGAATTTGGCGTAACTGCTGCTGCTCCTGTAGCTGCTGCTGGCGCTGCTGCTGGTCCAGCTGCTGAAGAACAAACAGAATTTACTGTTGAATTAACAGCTGTTGGTGATCAAAAAGTTAAAGTTATCAAAGCAGTTCGTGAAGCAACTGGCCTAGGCTTGAAAGAAGCTAAAGCTGTAGTTGATGGCGCTCCTGCACCAGTTAAAGAAGATGTATCTAAAGAAGACGCTGAAGCACTTAAAGCTGCTTTAGAAGAAGTTGGCGCATCTGTAACATTAAAATAATCACTTTTGATTATACAAACGTGGATCTGTTATCAGATCCACGTTTTTTTGTATTCAAATAATTCACGTATTGCTTATTGTTATCTGTATTCTAGTCCCATCTTGTATATTAGTATTCTTTATTAATGATTGCTAATGGTATCGTTTCGATAAGCGACAGCTATTTTTTATTATCAGCTCAACGGTAGTTCTAATTTTTTATCATTTTTTGAAAAAATTAGAATTGGTATTATTAACCAACTAGCGTTATGATTTTTTTAAACAAACTTATATAGTAGAAAGAAGAGGCGAATCACATGAAAGCAAAAAAATCAATAAAACCGACAAAACCGTTAGGACAGCGGCAACTACTAGGGATGAAACGTAAAAGCTTAGACAAGAGAATTCTTTCTTATTACGAAGCAACTCATGATGTGAGTTCAGTTGTGGAATATCTGGTCGTGGTTTTATTGAGGGACGCCTTGATTCTTCAAGATCTCTCCTTCATGTGTGAAGACTTAATCCGTCAGCTGTTTATGGTTGCAGAACCAAATGATACTTTGCGCAAATTTTGTAGCTATTTCAAAGCTTTCTTCACTAGTGACGAGTGGAATAAGCAGGTCAAAAAGCGTTTGTTCCGAAATGAAGCCGCTTACGTGAAAGCTTCAGAAGAGGCACGCCGCTATAGTGAGCTGTTGAATACGCCAGGCACGGGAGAAGTGGAACATCCCGACCATCGACATGACTTAGTAACCATATTTGAAGACGCCAACGGTAAAAAGCATCGCTTAACAATCAGAAACACTCATGAAAGTTTAACAAAAGCTGAAATCGCTCAACGTCTAGAAATTTTGACCACTTTGACTATTCTGAAAACAGATAGCGGTGTAAGGCGGTTTGTAAGATTTATTGATGTAGATCGAAATGGGATGATAAACACCTTTAAGGAAGAGCCTGTCGAAGAAGAACGGGAGGAGTCTGGTGAAATTTCTGACACTATCTCAAAAGCTGAAGAATCTGTCGAACAAGTCATCGAGATCGTTGCACCAGAAGGAATGGATATCGATGCGTTAGCTCTAAGTGAAGAGCAGCTTTTAGCACTAGTGCAAGCAGCCCATCCGAACATCCGAAGCTTGAAGAACATCCGCGTCGTCTTTATTGAGAAGGATCCGGAAGAACAGGAAGCGCTGGAAGAAGAGATCCCGATCCCGGATAAGCAGACACAGGGAAATTTCGGTGGACAAGAGACAGCCTCAACTAAAAAAGAATCCAGTTCAACAGCCGTCGCTGATCCGCCGCCAGCGAAAACTAAACAGAGGAGACCCCGGAACAGGAAGGAAGCTTATATATCTAACCTAGTTAGAAAAGCGATAGCTAAAACCATTCAAAGCAATGGAGAGAGTAAGAAGGGGAAAGATCAGAAAAAGAATGACGATCAAAGTATTCCATATTAGAAAGCCCTATTCCTGCAACTGACTTTGTTCTTAGTACGTAAAAAATCCGAGCAATTGCGATTGCTCGGAGGAAAAGCTGCGTATTTCGTTTATTGCAAGACCTCAAGCATAACATCTCTTTGGTCTTCTGAGACATTTCCGGCGTAGTTTGGTGTAGCTAAGGATAAGCCGCCATGTTTATTGTGGAATAAATACAGATTGCCAGATTGATTATTCGTATTGGTCGCCCCGGAAATTTGTACGCCGATCGAAAGCGTGGTGCTTACTTTAACGGTTCGAATTTCATTTGTATTGGCTGAGAACACCCGAATTCTTTTGGCCGGGTCATTTTGCATCGTGAGATTATAGACGGCTTCGTAATTGGTATCTGCATTAAAAGTGATTTCATTTGTGTTCGTGTTGATATTTATAGAATCTGGTACGTTCATTCCGCTAAAGTAGAACGTCGCATAGCCGCCAAACTCCTCGGCAGAAACGGAGTCAACTTCTGGCTGATCAGTAGAAGATACTGTGCTGGAAGCTGTCGTTTCTAGTGTTGACGACTGGCTACTTGAACTATCAGATGAGGATGTTGCTGGTGTCTGAGTATTGCTTGATGAAGCTGTGCTGTGACGTGTGGAGCTTTCTGTTGTGGCTGGCTCACTGGCAGACTTATCAGTTGATTCCTGTGATGACCCACTATTACATCCAACGAGTAAGAAAGATGCAACGAGACAGATCATAAAAATTTTTTTCAAAGACAATCCCCCCTTCGTAATGAATTATAGCACTAAACAATTTGATTGTAATCGCTTGCACAAAGTTTATCATTTTTACCAAAAAAAAGAAAAATTATTTAGCGACTGGCTTCTTTTCTGAGCAATATCTTTGTGTCATCTAATAATAACGCGTAGACTATTAATCAAGAAGAAGAAAAGGACTGATGATTTTTGAAAAAAATGTATGAAACAGCAATGATTAATCACGGCGGACGTACCGGAGAGGTGCAAGCGCCAAACGGCAGCATGAGAATGAAGATCGAGCCACCTTCCATTCATGCGGAGGGAACAAATCCTGAGCAGTTATTTGCGGCCGGCTATGCCTCATGTTTCAATGGTGCCGTTCACCATATGTTGAAAGAGCACAAGATCGAATCAGATGCCGAAGTCAAGGCGCGCGTCTCTTTGTATCAACTAGATGATGGCGGCTATCAAATCGGAGTGATTTTAGAAACTTCATTACCTGGCGTCGAAAAAGAAGAAGCACAAAAAATCGTCGAAGAAGCGCACGAGTTCTGTCCGTATTCAAAAGCGACACGTGGAAACATCGATGTAGAAGTCGTATTGGTCTAGTATGAAGATCCCTCGAACTTTCGAGGGATCTTTACTTTTCATCCATTTTCATACACATATGTAAACAACTGAAATAACACTCTTTATTAAATAGATTCTTTCTGACAAATAGTAAAAAAGAGAGAAAAATAAGAGGTGTTGCTTATTGCTTTACAAAAAATTAGGAATTAAATAAACTAAAGTCTCAATTATTTTGTGAAGGATGTGTAATGAAAATGAAAAAATATTTGGCAGAATTTATCGGGACCTTCATGCTTGTTTTTCTAGGAACTGGTACAGTAGTAGTTGCTAAGGGTGGTACGTTGACTATTGGTTTAGCATTTGGTCTAGCGATCACAATCATGGCATATGCAGTAGGCGGCATTTCAGGTGGGAACTTTAACCCGGGTGTATCTATCGCAATGATGATCAACAAACGCTTAGCAGTGAAGGATGGTATTTTTTACATCATCGCCCAAGCACTAGGTTCAATTGTAGCTTCAGCAATTTTATATGTTTATGTTCATGCTCTAGAATTACCTAGTGATGGCTTTGGTCAAAATGATTTCCCTAATATCAGTGCAGCGCAAGCATTTGGCGTGGAAACATTAATTACTTTCCTATTCGTATTTGTGATCTTGATGGTAACTAGCGAGAAATACGGCAATGCGCAAATGGCTCCAGTAGCGATCGGTATCACATTGGCATTCTTGATCATTGTCGCTCTTAACTTAACTGGTGGTTCATTGAATGCAGCCCGCAGCTTAGGTCCAGCGATCTTTGCCGGCGGCAGCGCGTTATCCCACTACTGGGTATACTTGCTAGCTCCAACATTAGGTGCGATCATTGCTGCCTTTGTTGCGAAGTTCATGGGCAGCGAAGAAAAATAAATAAAGCGATACGAAGAAAGAGCAGAAATTCGGTTTCTGCTCTTTTTCTTTATCATCAATTATAATGATTTTTCGATTTTTAAACGGTGATAGATAGAATATCCGATAACAAACAGGTAGGCTACCACCATTGGGATGATGACAGTGAAGGTGATGCCCATCAACGCGAAGGTTAGTAATAAAGCGGAATAAATATACAGCATCATATCAAAACCTTTTGCTTTAGCCATGTTTCCGATCATCACATTGCGTTCGTCTTTTGTATCGATCTCAATTTGTTTGGCCAATTTTGGATCACTTTCGATTGCTTTTTTACTGATAACTTCACCAAGACCATATCCAAACAAACCACATCCTAAACCAATGCAAAGATAAGGCAGAGTCTTCATGACAGTGTGGGAATCGTCTACCGCTTTAATCAAATAGAATCCAATGCCAATCAACAAAACACCAGTAAGGGCAATGAGCAGATCTTTCGTCTTATTCTTTTTCATTTTTCTCCCTCCATTTCAGAGATGTACTCCTTCAAACAAATTCTTAGATAAATATATTCTTACTGCATCAAATAATGGGTATCCAGAAAGCCCTCTAATTTATTGATTCTATTTACGGAAAGCTTGCTTTACATTTATAGTATAAGTCATAAATGACTGTATGTAAAGCGTGCTTTCCATAACCAGAATAAAAAAAGCCGTATCAATCGATAATAGACTGATACGACATTTTCTTAGAGCTGTTCTGACACAGCGTCTGCATGTTTCTTACGATAACTGAAAAGGATAATTAAATAGATACAAGCGGTAAAGAGTGTTACGCCGATCGGATTGTTCATTAGGATCCCAATGAAAATCAAGCCAAGCACCAAGATCACTAATCCGCTGAAGAAGCGTTCAATTTTCGTGCCTTTCTTCAGCGCTAAGACAAAGGCGGCCACACTGATCAGCAACCATGTTAATAAAACGGAATAAGACAGGGAGCCAACTAAATAGTTGAACAGCTTATTTCCTAAGAAGTAAGACAGGATGACACCTAGATATAGGGTGCCGGTACAGAATAAGACTGCCCGTTGTGGGACTTGATGTTTATTCAGAACAGCCAGCTTAGAAGTAAAGCCGGGATTGTCTTTTACTCGGAAGTACAACGTTCTTGATGATGCGTAGACACCTGAGTTAATCGAAGAAAATAGTGCCAAGACGATCACGAAGTTTACGATATCGGTAGCAAAAGGAATATGCATTTTTTGGAAGACCATCACGAATGGGCTAGCCGTTGTTGCTGCTAAGGTGTCCCAACGATAGATGATCAAAAGCAAGACCATAGGAACGATGTAAAAGGAAATAATTCTTCCCATGACACCTTTTATGGCTTTAGGGATCGCTGTTCTAGGATTTTCTGTTTCACTGACGGTGATCGCGATTAGTTCAGAACCGCCATAAGAGTAAATTACGACTAAAAGTGAATTAACTAAACCTTGCAGTCCATGAGGGGTAAAGCCGCCGTGACTGTTCATACGGGAAATCGTATCCACAAAACCGAAATTAAACATTTCATGCCCGACTAGATAAGCACTGAAGACGATCAGAATAATGATGACAGCAATTTTGATAAACGCTAGCCAATACTCGGTTTCCGCGAACAGTCGAACTGAATACAAATTAATCAGGGTTGTCAACACAGCCAAGATTAGAACGAACACCCAAGATGGAACATGAGGGAACCACAGCTGCATAAAGCTGGCCGCCGCCACCGCCTCGGCAATGATGTTGACCATCCATAACGCCCAATACAGCCAATCAATAAAGTCAGCCGTTCGTTCACCAAGAAAAGGTTTAATGATCCCAGACAAACCTTGAACATTGTCACTGGCTAACACTAAGCGGCCTAAGCCGTTCATTACGATAAAGAGTACTAATCCGCCAAGCAGAAAAGCGAGAATAACTGAAGGACCGGCGATACCGATTGCTTCTCCGCTTCCTTTGAAGAGTCCCGCGCCGATCGCACCACCAAGGGCCAACATCATGATGTGGCGAGAGGTCATTTGCTTTTGTAATTTATTTTCCATAAAGATGCCTCGTTTCTAGAATTAATAGAATAGTTTGTAGATTTGAAATATTCTGATAATTATTTGACTATAATACCAAAATATTCTGACAATTCTATTTTTGTGAAAAATGTTTTATCCGATTTTCATTGAAACGCTATAAATCGTTCTTGTTAGTTATTTTATCTATGAATTTACTATTTTTCTGAGAAAATATCGAGCAAAAACTTTTTTGGTTAAATAAATGGGCTGAAATTCTTCATTTACTAGCCTAAGCTGTTCTTTTACTTCAAAATTTTCCTGATTAAGGAAATTTATGAAGTGAATCATATGGATGTCCAGAATGTCGATGGATCAAGTGTTTACTATGACTATTATGGATTTAGTGCAGCATAGACGAGCAAGATAATAGAAAAAAAGGAAGATTATTTGTAACATAATAATGTAATTATTCTATATAGAAGGAGGGAAAGAAGAATGAGTTGGTTATGGACTTTAATCATTGGTGCGTTGATTGGTGTGATTGCAGGAGCGATTACAAAAAAAGGCGGTTCAATGGGATGGATTGCTAATATCGTTGCTGGTTTAGTAGGTTCTGCGATAGGTCAAGCTTTACTAGGCTCATGGGGCCCTAGCTTAGCAGGTATGGCGCTGGTTCCTTCTATTATTGGTGCTGTGATTGTTGTTGCAGTGGTTTCATTCTTTATTGGCAGAAGCTAAATTATAGCCTTAAATAAAAAAGCGCCTCGGCGCTTTTTTTATTTTGCCTTCAGCAACTCTTCTTTGCTATGAATCAATTGAGTTAAGAAAGCACAATAGGGTGTATCAATCTGAAACTTCTTGCCTTTTTGCCAAACAGCACCATTGATATAATCAATTTCTGTTTTGCGATGGTTACGAATCAAGTCCTGATACATTGATGGGAAATGCAGCCCTTGCGTTTTTACATCATAAGTCGCTTCAATCGCACGAATCATTTGTGGCTGATCGAGTTCGATTCCTTCTGCTTTAGCTACCGCAGAAAATTCCGCAACGATCGTTTCTAACAGCCCTCTTGTTTCTGTCAAAGCGCCTAATTCCGCAATGTTGCAATCTAAAATTGTACATAACCCATTCAGGGTGCCATTGATACAGGCCTTTTTCCAAATGGAATAGCGCACATTGTTGCTATAGATTGGATTGAGTTTTGCTTGTTGAAAAACTTCCAATACTTCTAAGGTGAAGGCTTTTCCCTTCGGATCCAAATTTTCCATTTCAATACTGCCAGAGCCGACTAGTTTTGCATGACCAGGCCCAGCCAAACCGGCAGTCCAGGTTGTCGTGCCGAAAATAATATTTTCTTTTGGCACAAATTTTGCCAACGTTTCTTCATGACCCAAACCATTCAATAAACAAAAAACAAAGGTTTGGTCACCAATGATCGGCTGAATATCTTGAAACATTGCTTCGAGCTGCATTGATTTTGTTAATGCCACGACTAGATCAACATTTGCATGATCTTTGACGATTTCCTCTGGCGAATAAATCGGCAGGCGAGCGACCACTTCATGGTCCTCAAATTCTCCGATCAGACCATCTTCACGAATAGCCTTAATATGATCCGGCCAGCGGTCGATTAGAATTACTTCATTGCCTGCTTGATGGAGCATCAAACCGATGCGACTCCCCATAGCACCTGCTCCAGCAATTGCGATTTTCATAATGATAATTCCCCTTTCAAGTTCTATCAAACAGTATACCTAAAAAGCGGTGAAAAAACGGATGACATGCTCAGTAAAGAAATAAAATTTCATGTACAAATAAATATTTATGAAATAGTGTTGCATTTTTGTTTGATAACGTTTATAATCACTTCATAAAGATGAAACGTTTTCACGGCAAGGCATTTTTACTTTGAGATAGCGGCAAGCGTTTCGTTGAATAGGCTACAAAGCAAAAAAGGATTTCCTTAACAGAGGAGGAAGGACATGTTTGGTTTTTCAATTTTCTTAAATGAAGGTTTGACGAATGAAACGACCGATTATATAGAAGAAATGGCGCAAAGTGGTTTTTCTGGTATTTTCACGTCGTTGCACATTCCAGAGGATGACGCGGCGCAGTATCGTAAGCGCTTGACTGATTTAGGTGCAGCTGCCAAATCCAGTAATTTGGAACTGATGGTGGATATTTCAGGTGAAGCATTGGACCGCGCTGGATTTTCCTTTGATCGGGTAGAAGAGCTGAAAGAAATTGGGGTAACTGGATTGAGGATGGATTATCACATCAGTAATCAGCAGATTGCCAAACTGTCGCAGCAAATGCTGATCGCATTGAATGCATCTACGATTACTGAAACGGATATTCAAGAGCTGCGAGCTGCCTCTGCCAACTTTGATCACCTAGAAGCTTGGCACAACTATTACCCAAGACCTGAGACAGGGTTAGACAAAGAATGGTATCACAAGAAGAATCAATGGCTACATGGCTATGGCTTCACGGTCCAAGGCTTTGTTTCTGGTGATGAACAGTTACGCGGACCTTTGTATCAGGGCTTACCAACTTTGGAAGTGCATCGCGGGCTGCATCCATTAGCGGCGGCACTGGATCTATTAGCCGATACTGATAAGGTTTATATTGGCGACAGCGGCTTATCAGCTGAGACCTTGAGGCAATTTTCTTTCTATATGAAAGAAGAAACGTTAAAACTAAGGGTAGAAGCATTCGACAAGCAAGTTGAGTATGTCTTAGGTGACCATATCAATCGTCAAGATGAAGCGCGAGATGTGATCCGCAGCGCGGAGGCCCGTTTCAAAAAAATCCCGCATGTCGAACCGTTGCCGGCTAGAGCACGAGAGCTTGGCTCAGTAACGATCGATAATGCAAATTATCTACGTTATATGGGTGAAATTCAGATTGTAAAACGAACACTGCCGGCCGATGAGAAGGTCAACGTGGTCGGACAGGTGAGCGACCAGGATCAAGCCTTGATTCAACATATTAAAGCAGGACAGAAATTTAGTTTAGAGAGTGTGGAAAAATAATGATTAATTTAGAGAGCTTAACAACCGAACGACGCAATGAAACAACTTTTGGCTTAGATGAAATGGGTGTGGCAGAAGCCGTACATTTGATGAACCAAGAAGATCACAACGTACCCGACGCAGTTGCAGAACAATTGCCACAAATTGAAAAGGTGATCGAAGCAACGATTACAGCCTTTAAAAAAGGTGGACGCCTAATCTATATGGGTGCTGGAACTAGTGGACGTTTAGGCGTTTTGGACGCGGCCGAATGTGTACCAACTTTCGGTGTAGAAGCTGAAATGGTAGTTGGTTTGATCGCAGGCGGCGAACAAGCCATGACAGTGGCCGTTGAAGGCGCCGAAGACAATGCAGAACTAGGTGCACAAGATCTAGTTGATTTGAAACTGACAGAAAATGATATGGTGATCGGGATCGCGGCCAGCGGACGGACTCCTTATGTCATTGGCGGACTCGATTACGCTCGTTCAATCGGTGCGTCAACTGGAACAATTTCATGCAACAAGGGTGCTGAGATTAGCAAGCATGCCGCTTTGCCGATCGAAGTCGACTGCGGACCAGAGTTCTTAACAGGTTCAACTCGTTTGAAATCAGGGACAGCGCAAAAATTGATCTTGAACATGATTTCGACTATCAGCATGATTGGCATCGGAAAAGTTTACAACAACCTAATGGTAGATGTGAAGCCCACCAATGAAAAATTAGTCGAACGTTCAAAACGCATCATCATGCAAGCAACCGAAGCAGATTACGAAACAGCAGCTCGCTACTTTGTTGAAGCGGAGCAAAATGTCAAATTAGCGATAGTGATGATCTTAACCGATAGTTCCAAAGAAGAAGCAGCTGAAAAACTGATCCAAGCCGATGGATTTGTTAAGAAGACAATTTAGGAGGGAAGAACAATGGCGAAAGATGAATTAACCTTGAACCAAATTGCGAAAGATATCTACAATGGTGCCGGCGGAATGGAAAATGTTCAAAGCGTCGTTCACTGTATGACCCGTGTACGGATGAGTATTCGTGATGATAGTAAAGTCGATCAAGCGAAGTTAAAGAGTATTCCAGGTGTGTTAGGTGTTGTCGATGATGAACAATTACAGGTCATCATCGGCCCCGGAAAAGTCAATAAGGTCGCTAAAGAAATGGTCGATATGGCTGGAGTCGAACTTGGCGAAGAGCTGCCTCACAGCTCTGGAAAAGACAAAGTCAACGCCAAAGCGGCAGAAATGAAAGCGGCACAAAAAGCGAAACAAAAGAATTCACCGTTTAAAGCAATCTTAAAAGATATTTCTAACATTTTCGTACCAATGATTCCGGCTTTTGTCGGATCAGGGTTAGTCGCTGGTATAGCGGCGATCCTAACGAACTTAGTCACTGCGGGAACGATTGATGCAGCTAATTGGCAACAGATCATTGATGTCATGAATATCTTGAAGAATGGGATGTTCAGCTATTTAGTTATCTTCACTGGTGTTAACGCGGCGCAGGTTTTCGGTGCTACTCCTACTTTAGGTGGGGTTATTGGAGCAGTTGTACTCTTGACCGGTATGAATCCTGAAGCACCAATCAAGAATCTATTCACCGGCGATGCGCTGGCTGCTGGGCAAGGCGGAATCATCGGTGTTATCTTCGCTGTTTGGTTATTATCGATCGTTGAAAAACGTCTGCACAAAATCGTACCAGATGCCGTTGATATTATCGTTACCCCGACAATTTCCCTATTGGTGATCGGATTATTGGAAATCTTTTTGATCATGCCTTTAGCAGGCTTCATTTCTAATGGTATGGTTGGCGGAATCAACTGGGTATTATCCGTTGGTGGTGCCTTCTCTGGTTTTGTACTAGGTGCTTTGTTCTTACCGATGGTTATGTTCGGTCTGCATCAAATCTTGACGCCAATCCATATTCAAATGATTGGTGAAACTGGCAAAACCTTATTGTTGCCGATCCTAGCGATGGCTGGTGCCGGTCAAGTCGGCGCAGCGTTTGCTCTTTGGATCAAATTACGTAAAGACAAAGAATTGACTGAAATGATCAAAGGCGCGTTGCCTGTTGGTATCTTAGGTATCGGCGAACCCTTGATCTACGGAGTTACCTTGCCATTAGGTCGTCCATTCATCACAGCTTGTATCGGCGGCGGTATCGGGGGTGGCGTACTTGGAGCACTCGGCGGAATCGGTGCGATCGCGATCGGACCTTCAGGGGTTGCATTAATTCCATTGATCGCTGATGGTCGCTGGTGGGGCTATGTCCTTGGTTTGCTAGCTGCATATGTTGGCGGCTTCGTAGCCACTTATTTCTTCGGTATTCCAAAGGATAAATTAGCAGAACAAGAATTAGCGGAAACAACAGTCGCTGAAGCACATGATCCTGTTGTCAGCACACCCGTTACTGCTCATACAACAGATGTTTTCACTTCTGTAGCAGAAGGCTCTGTTCATCCGTTAGAAGAAGCAGCAGATCCTGTATTCGCTGAAAAAATGATGGGTGAAGGCTACTTCGTTGAACCAACCAACGGTGCAATTTATTCACCAGTTGCCGGAAAAGTCTCAACAATTTTCCCAACAAAACACGCCATCGGCATCACGACTGACAGCGGGTTAGAAGTTTTATTACACATGGGAATCAATACAGTCGAATTAGACGGCAAACCATTTGATGTACTGGCAAAAGAAGGACAGACGGTTACCCCTGAAACGCAGGTTGCCAACGTCGATCTAGCTGGAATCAAAGAAGCCGGTAAAGGAACCTCAATGATGGTCTTGATTACCAATATGAGTGATGTGGCAACTCACGTCCTAGAAAAGACCGGGGCAGTTCATGCATCAGAAGAAGTATTTAAAGCGACAACTATATAATTACGGAAAGCGGTGTTGAAAAAGCATCGCTTTTTTTCATTTAGGTAAAAATGATTTTAGCTGTAATCTGACATCCCTTGTCGCATTACCTGTGCTACACTTTTCTAAAAGTTGAGGAGACATACAGATGGATGAATTAGGGATGAAATATGAATTTTCGGCAAAGGTTTATCATCATTCATCTTCGCCTGACCTGCTAGGCTGGATGTTTGTTAAACTCCCAGAAGAATTATCAAGAGAAATTCGAAAGCTGTTCAAAGAACTGGAAGAGGGCTGGGGTAGAATGCGGGTGACTGTTAGAACGGGTGATAGCCAATGGCAAACATCGATCTGGTTTGATACAAAACAAGATAGATATTTATTGCCAATCAAAGCAGCGATTCGGAAGAAAGAAAAGATCGTTGAAGATATAATCGTGGATATCGCGATCTGGATAAACGTTTAATCAAATGATGAGGGGGTGAAAGAGTGCGATTCTTTTACCTCCTTCCTTATACTCAAGAAAAAGTCCAGTGTGATTTTTGAAATAGGATAGAATCGAAGGATTATGAAGTTTTTCACAATTCTTGATATTCAAGCAGTCTTTTTTATGCTATTCTCTAGGATAAGAATTTTTATAACTACGAACAGGATCGTAATGAACAAGTAGGGGTGCTTGGTTAATGGAAGTGGAGTTAGAGAAGAAAGAAATATTGCGTTATCTAGGTTATCGGCGCAAGCAGGAGCTGACACCAGAAATGGATCAGCAAATCCAGCAATTGATGTTGGAAGTTATGCAGGTGGCGAATCCTCGTTATACGTTTCTGATTTTTCCATGTCAGCCTGATGAGATCGAGAAAAATATTCAGGTAGTAGGAACGGATTTAGTTTTGGAAGGTAAAGCAATCTACAATCAGTTGAAATACGCGAAAAAGGTGGCTTTGCTGGCGGCGACCTTGGGCATTGAAGTGGAGCGTCAGATTCGCAAGTATGAACTGACCGAGATGAGCAAGGCTTTGATATTGGATGCCTGCTGTGTGGAATTTATTGAGAAAATCTGTGATTTGGCCGAATGTGCCATCGAACAAGAGGTAGCTGATGAGCAGCTGATCTTAAACCGCCGTTTCAGTCCTGGTTATGGAGACTTGTCAATCGAGACACAGGCAAAATTTTTAGCGGTCACCGATGCAACGAAACGAGTAGGGATAAATCTAACCGAAAACTTCTTAATGATCCCTCGCAAATCAGTCACTGCGATCATCGGACTCTTTGATGATGAAACCGTCGCTCGACCACGGCGCAAAAAAATGGCCTGTAATGACTGCTCCATGAATAAAATCTGTGAATATCGAAGGTGAGAAAATGACGATTATCGAAGAATTAAAGGAAAATAGATTGCTCTTTGATGGAGCGATGGGAACAATGCTACAAAAAATGGGTCTGCCTGTTGGACTAGAGCCGGAATATTTTAATTTGAGTCATCCTGAGACGATCACACAAATTCATCAGGAATATGTATCAGCTGGTGCGGATGTCGTTACGACCAATACCTTTCAGGCTAATCGGGTGAAATTAAAGCAAGACGAGCTGCCAGCGATTATTTACGCTGCCGTTAAGTTGGCAAGAGCTGCTCAGCCCAAATATGTCGCCTATGATATGGGACCGATCGGCCAATTGATGGCGCCGATGGGAACGTTGAGTTTTGATCAGGCTTATGAGATGTTCCAAGAGCAAGCGGTGTTGGCAGAAGAAGCGGGTGCAGATGTTGTGGTGATCGAAACCATGTCTGATTTGTTAGAGACGAAGGCTGCAATTCTGGCGATCAAAGAAAATACCGATTTGCCGATTTTTTGTACCATGACCTTTCAAGAGGATGGCCGGACATTTGTAGGGACTGATCCTGTCACTGCGATCTTGACTCTGCAATCATTAGGGATTGATGCCGTTGGAGTGAATTGTTCACTCGGACCGAAGGAATTATTGCCAATCGTGGAAGAAATCTTGAAGTATGCTGTCATACCAGTGATGGTACAAGCCAATGCGGGTCTACCGGAAATGAAGGAAGGTCAAACTTTTTACTCGCTTACAGTGGACGATTACGGCTCAGCTGTTGAAAAAATGCTGAAAAGCGGTGTCCGGATTGTCGGTGGCTGCTGTGGAACGACGTCAGAATTTATCGGAAAAATGCGTCAATTAGTCGATGAGACGCCCGCGACAACAATCATGCCGCAAAAAGTTACAGCCGTTACCTCTGGTAGTCAAACCGTCATTTTGAACGATGGCTTGCATCTGATCGGCGAGAGAATCAACCCTACCGGTAAGAAACGGCTGAAAGAAGCGCTGCGGAAAAAAGATATTAGTTATGTTCTAAAGGAAGGCCTGAAGCAAATCGAGGCCGGCGCGGATATCTTGGATGTCAATGTTGGTTTGCCGGAAATTGATGAAGCCCAAATGATGCAGAAGGTCGTTCAAGAGCTACAAGGAATCGTAACGGCCCCTTTGCAGATCGATAGTGTGAGCATCGCTGCTATTGAGGCGGGCGCCCGCTATTATAACGGTCGGCCGCTGATCAATTCGGTGAACGGCAAAGCAGAAAGCATGCGGGAAGTGTTTCCTATCGCCAAAAAATATGGCGCAGTCGTACTAGGCTTAGCGCTGGATGAGACGGGTATTCCTGAGACGGCAGAAAAACGATTGGCAATCGCGGAAAAAATCGTCAAAACAGCTGCCAGCTATGGGATTCCCAAAGAGGATGTCATGATCGATCCGTTAGTGCTAACGGCCTCTGCTCAACAAGATCAAGTGCAGGTGACCTTAGATACGATCAGATTGGTCAGAGAGAAATTAAACGTATTGACCGTCGCTGGCTTGAGTAATGTCTCCTTTGGTCTGCCAAATCGTGAAGTATTGAATGGGGCGTTTCTAGCCGCGGCTGTGGGAGCCGGACTCAATGCACCGATCGTTAATCCATTATCGGATTTTCTGATGCAGATGGTACAATCCTTAAGAGTCATCAACAATCAAGACCGCGATGCCACGGATTATATAGCTAAAAGTCAGCAATTAACCATCACCAGCAATCAGTCCGCCACACCTGTTGAAGCAACGTCGGATAATATTGATTTGAGGACGTTGATTTTAAAAGGGCAAAAGGAAGATACACCAGCTTTAACGAAACAGCTGCTGGAAACTATGACACCACTGGAGATCGTCAATCAATTCTTTATTCCAGCACTAGATGAAGTGGGCGCGAAATTTGAAAAAGGGACTTTGTTCTTGCCGCAGCTGATGCAATCAGCGGAAGCGGTGCAACGCTCGCAAGAAGTGCTGAAGCAATATTTTGAAGCTCACGGGCAAGAATCCGAATCCAAAGGAAAAATCCTCTTGGCGACCGTTCAAGGAGATATCCACGATATCGGTAAAAATATCGTTAAGATGGTGTTGGAAAATTATGGCTTTGAGGTGATTGATCTAGGCAAAGATGTTCCAATCCAAACAGTCATCGAGACCCTCAAAGAAGAAAAGATTCAGCTCGCTGGATTAAGTGCCCTGATGACCACCACGGTCCAGAATATGAAGGCAACGATCCAAGCCGCCAAAGAAGCCGGTCTGGAGACAAAATTCATGGTAGGCGGTGCGGTTCTGAATGAAGAATATCGCGAATTCGTCGGTGCCGATTACTACGCCAAAGATGCGTTGAGCAGTGTAACGATCGCTCAAGAATTTTTCCAATAATAAAAACAGCCGAGTGAAAGGTTCGTAAATCCTTTCACCCGGCTATTTATTTCTATTTAAAAATATTTTTTCCGGTATTCCTGCACAACTGCACGTGTCGTATAAATTTTTTCGGCATTTTCTTTATTACGGCTGATATATACGTAAAACAATAGATCCACTGTAATAAATTGCGCTAGGATCGAGTCGGTCGCGGCACTACGATAAGTCGCTTCGGTCGGTCGAGAGGTTTGCAGGCTCACATCAGAAAGCTTGGCCAGCGGATTTTGTCCAAATTGGGTCAATGTAATGATCGGGATACCTAAATCTTTGGCCGTTTCCGCCAACGCGATTAATTCAGAGGTCAGACCGGAATTGGATACCAGCCAAATCACCGCTTCCTTTTGATGCAGAACCAGCTGCGGCAAAATCGTATTATAATCCTGTTCGCTAATGACATTTTTCCCTAAGCGACTCCATTTTTGGACGATATCGGTAGCCGCCAAATTCGAAGCACCGATCCCTAGAACGTAACAGAATTCTTTTTCTTCTAATAGCTTGCAGGCTTTAAGAAAGACTTCTTCATTGAATAAAGCGGTCGTTTCATCAATTGTATAACGGGCATTGCTGGCTAATTTATTCTTTAAACTGTGGAAGGGTTCGTCATGATCCACATCGCTGTAAGTATTATTGCTGCGCTCCTGCATCGTTTCGGCAGAAAGCTCGATCTTAAAGTCAGTTAGACTGTTAAAGCCCATTTTTTTTGAGAAACGTACCACGGTTGGCGCGCTTGCTCCAGAGGCTTCCGCGATTTCATTAGCAGTCATGCTTGAAGCTTTTTCGCTATTGTCGCGAATGAAGCAGTAAATTTTTTTTTCGGCAGCAGACATTTCCTTCTGCATGCTCTTCATATGAGAAAGAACGCTCATAAAGGACTCCTTTTGATCTTTTTTCTTATTATACCATTTTCCAAATAAAATTTAATTTTTCTATAGAACAGCGAATCTTTCTTTTATTATTTTTGAAAAGGCGTATGATAATGAATGAATCTTTTCTAAAGGAGTTTACTAAATGGCTTTGATTGACTTTATTTTGCACATCGATGCCCATATGGTGTCATTGGTTCACCAATATGGTGTAGGGATTTATCCAATCTTATTTGCAATTGTTTTTATTGAAACAGGGGTTGTCATCTTCCCATTCTTACCTGGGGACTCATTTTTATTTGCGGCTGGCGCGCTGACTGCACTAGGGGGAAACGTTCTGCATTTACCCTACGTGATCGGTATCTGTGTGATCGCCGCGATTCTAGGGGACATGATGAATTATTGGATCGGTCATACGCTCGGTGTGAGGGCGTTGTATCATAGTCCGATCTCCCGTTTTATCAAAGAGGATAAGGTGCGTGAGGCGGAAAACTTTTTCAATGAACGAGGGAAGTGGACGATCTTCTTAGGACGCTTCATGCCCTTCGTTCGTACCTTCATCCCGTTTATTGCCGGTTCTAGTAAAATGAACTGGGGTATTTTCTCAAGTTTCAATATTTTCGGCGCGATCGTCTGGGGAACAGTCGTCAGTCTGGCCGGTTATTTCTTAGGAAATATCCCGATCGTCAGCGAACATTTCTCATTGATCATGCTGATGATCGTCTTCGTTTCATTAGTACCACTGATGGTTCCCTATATTAAACAAAAAATGCGTGCATAAATAAAAGAGTTTGGCAGTTTTCCGTGGATGGATCTCTGCCAAACTCTTTTCTATAGGTGAAAATAGACTATTTCTGGCGTCACTCTGAAACGCAACGGCGGTCCAGTTGTTCCAAGCCCCGTGTTGACGAACAAACTGGTTTGCGGCGTTAACTCATAAATCCCGCGATCATAGATTTTTGAGCCGAAGTTCTTATAAGGTAAAATCGGGAAACGAATTTGTCCACCATGACTATGCCCCGAAAGAATCAAGTCAAAACGTTCAAGCTCAGTTAAGTGCCGAACCTGATCTGGTTCATGCACCATCAAAATCGAAAATTCTGCTTCTTGAGGCTGTGTATTATAATCCGGCTGACCTACTTGTCCATCATCAATACCAGTCAAGCTTAATTGCTCCACTAAAGTACTCTGATTATTCAATAAGGTGAAACCGCCGCCCGCCAGCATTTCACTGACTGCTTGATGCCCATCCGAACGATAATCATGATTGCCTAGGATAGCGAATTTGCCTTTCGGTGCCTCGATCTTCGCTAATTGCTGACTGATCGCTTGGTTATCCCGCGATTGCCAATAGCGATAGTTTTCGATCAAGTCACCAGTGAACAACACGATATCTGGTTTCGCTTCATTAAGTTTCTCAATAATTTTATCAAAACGCTTCGGTGAATAAAAAGGGGAGAAATGGCTGTCGCTGATTTGAGCGATTGTTAATCCATCCTTCTGTCCTTCTTCGATAACGAGTTTTGTGTCCTTTGTGATCTTAAAATGCTTTTCGACCAATTGATAGGTGGAATATCGGCAATAGATCAGAAAGAGTGCTGCAAGCACAACTAAAAAAAGAATCATCTATACCACTTTCTTTCTGATTTTTTGCTAGTATAGCCAAAAGAACGACCTGCCACAAGTTAGGCAGGTCGTATTTAAGGATTATTTAAATCGTGCGAACCGTTTCTCGTTGGATTAAGTGATGAGGAACGACTAATTGAACGCCACTGGATTGCTTCTGATCAATTTGTTCCATCAGCTTTTGTGTGCCTAGTCGACCAAGATCAGAAATATCGATATCGATGGTCGTCAAATAGGGATGGACTAATGTCGCAAAAATTGAGTTATTAAAGCTGATGACTGAAAGTTCATCTGGGACTTTATAGCCATGCAATGTTGCTAATTGAATCATGCGCAGGGCAAAAATATCATCGATCACGACTAATGCCGTGGCGCCTGTTTTCTTGATCACTTCAGGAAATTGCGTATAGTCCTCCGGCTGCAGCATCGTCAGTGGCGGATGTGTCGGCAAGCCTTGAAGCATCATCGCTTCTTGATAGCCGAAATAACGTTCGAAGAAGATGACTTCCTGATTCACATTCGAAACGAACAAAATATTTTTGTGTCCCTTTTCAATCAAATGCTCTGTCGCTTGTTTCCCTAGCAACTGATTGTCATTATCGACATACACGATGTCAGCTTCTCTTTTTGGTGGGCGGCCGATCAGGGTGAAGGGGATCTTATTCTGATAAAGGTATTCCGCGATCGGATCATCCTTTTCAGAATAAGCCAAGATAAACCCATCGACTTGCTTTTGGCGATGCATCCGTGTCACATTTTCTAATAACGTTTCGCTGTTATCGGAAGAAGCAACAGCAGTCGTCACTTGAAACTCCGCCGCGGTTTCATTGACCGCGTTTAACAACTCCAAATAGAATGGATTGCCTAAGCGTTCACGGGAATCAAGCGGCGGTAAAATCACGCCCAGTGAATTTGCTCGCTGTTTTCCGAGATTTCGCGCAGTCACATTGGGGAAATAACCCATCTCATCCATGATCTTGCGCACCCGTTGTTTCGTCTCAGCCGAAATACTGGGATGATCATTGATTACACGGGAAACAGTAGAAGGAGAGACTTTCGCTTTTTTAGCCACGTCTTTAACTGTAGATGTCATATTTCGCTCTCCTTTCTGTTCAAAGATTTATTTACTCCATTGTTTTTCCAAATAAGCTAAACTCAATTCAGCAGTCGAACCGACCAATGCGATATCGCTGCCTAATTGATCTGAATTTCCAACACCTACTGGTAAAGCACCGCTGCCTTTGATTGCAGCAATCCCAGCCTGAGCGTCCTCGATTCCGATACATTCGTCAGGTTTTAAACCAACAATCTGCGCAGCTAAAATAAAGATATCCGGTGCAGGTTTTCCAGCTTTTACTTTTGCCGGATCAGCGATCCCATCGAAATACTCGGTCAGTTCCATTTGTTTCAATAGAAAAGGCCCATTTTTACTAGCTGAAGCTAGAGAAATTTTGATGCCGGCTTTTTTTAAGGACTTCAGCAAATCTAAAATACCAGGATAGACATCCTTTGGTGAAACAGCTTGAATCATTTCGACATAATTATCATTTTTCTTTTTTGCCAATTGCTGGAACTCAGCCTCGGAAAAATCTTCCTCGCGATTTCCGTGTTGGAGAATTAACCGCAACGAATCTTCACGGCTTACACCCTTCAATTTCTCGTTGAAGTGGCGATCAATTGAGATGTCCAATCCGTCAGCTAGTTTTTTCCATGCTAGATAATGGTACTCAGCAGTATCGGTAATCACACCGTCTAAATCAAATAAAACACCTTTAAACATTTGGTTCCCCCTGTTCTAGTGGGACCGCTACAGAATCGCTCAAAGAAATTTCATTCCCATAAAGCATCATAGCTAAGGTAGGCCCATCTTTCAAGTCAATTTGCACTTCTTTTTTGTCCACACTTACAGCTAGTAGACGGCCACGGTAGTTAATATGGAAAGAATAGTGATCCCATTCTTTCGGCATCACCGGCGCAAAACTCAAGCTACCGCTCTGTGTCTTCATTTGCGCAAAGCCCTGAACGATTGCCAACCAGCTGCCGGTCATAGAAGTAATATGCAGACCGTCGTCAGTATCGTTATTGTAATTATCCAAGTCCAGACGCGCTGTTCGTTGATACATTTCCATTGATTTATCTGTTAAGCCAAGTTCAGCAGCTAAAATCGCATGAATAGAAGGAGATAGGGAAGACTCGTGAACCGTCATTGGCTCATAAAATTCAAAGTTTTTCCGTTTTTCTTCAGCGGTAAATTGATCGTTAAAGAAATAAATCCCCTGTAAAACATCTGCCTGCTTAATGAAACATGAGCGTAAGATTTTATCCCATGACCAATTTTGGTTCAATGGACGATCTTCTGGTGCCAAGTCAGAAGCCGGCATCAAATCCTTATCTAGGAAGGTATCATGCTGCACGAAGATACCTAATTCTTTATCTGTTGGGAAGTACATGTGCTGGATAATATCCTGCCATTGTGCTTGTTCCTCTGGCGAGATTGCCACCGTTGTCTGATCTTGGTATTTTTTATAGTTTTCCAAGGTATAAGATAGGACCCAAGTCGCCAAATAATTGGTGTACCAGTTATTGTTGATATTATTTTCGTATTCATTTGGTCCAGTCACGCCATGGATCATGTATTTTTGTTGGCGTTTTGAATAATGCACCCGATCGGCCCAGAAGCGTGAAATTTCGGTCAGCACTTCAAGTCCTTCCTTTTGGATGTATGTTTCGTCGCCAGTGTAAGTCGTATAATTATAAATCGCATGAGCAATCGCGCCATTTCGATGGATTTCTTCGAAGGTAATCTCCCATTCATTATGACACTCGATCCCAGTAAAGGTAACCATCGGATACAACGCGCCTTTCAGTCCTTGTTGGCGAGCATTGTGTTGTGCCTGTGGTAATTGGTTGTGGCGATATTTTAGCAAGTTTTTTGTTACGTTTGGATCTGAGATGCCTAGATACATCGGCACGGCATAGGCCTCGGTATCCCAATAAGTCGCACCGCCATATTTCTCGCCTGTGAAGCCTTTTGGACCGATATTTAAGCGTTCATCTTCACCATAATAAGTAGAGAATAATTGGAAAATATTAAAGCGAATACCTTGCTGCGCTTCGTCATCGCCATCAATCAACACATCCGCTAAAGCCCAGCGATTAGCCCATGCTTCATTTTGCTCAGCCAGCAGCTCTTCATAAGAAGCGGCATAGTCCGTCAGCAATTCGATGGCTTTTTCACTTTGCTCCGATTCAGGAACATCACGGCTAGTTAAGATAACCACGCGTTTTTCCAATTGCATCGATTCGTTCGCTTTTAAGTCATACGTAAAGGTCTCGGATACTTCCAATGTGTCATCTTGTTGCAGGCCGATTGCAGAGCTAATATGCTGCATGGCGCCGGTTACAGAAAACTGTTCGATCCCGAAGCTATTCGGAACAGTTTCGGTGGTTAGGAAACTGATGTCTTCTTGATGTCCTCGATTTTTTTCTAACCAAAACATTTCTTCATAATTACTATCTTCATTTTGAACATTGTTATCTAATTTAGAAATGACTTTCAATTCTGCGTCTCCAGCTAAACACTCAGCAGTTAAGCGAATCACAGCTAATTCCTGTTTAATGACACTCAAAAAGCGTTCGAAAGTGAAACGAATCTTTGCATCATCGACTGCTACAACAAATGTACGAGTGAGTACGCCATTTTGCATATTCAACTCTAAATCAAAATCTTCAATTTCAGTGACGGCAAGATCGATCGCATGATCATTCACGAATAGCTTCATTTGAATGAAATCCATGGCATTGATAACTTTACCGAAATATTCTGGGTAGCCATTCTTCCACCAGCCGACACGAGTCTTATCAGGGAACCAGATACCTGCAAGGTAAGTTCCTTGATGATGATCTCCGCTATAGCTTTCTTCAAAATTTCCTCGCATCCCCATATAGCCGTTCCCTATACTAGTTAATGATTCCTGTAGACGACGATTTACTTTATCTAACTGAGTCGTTCGAATTTTCCATGGGTCAATTTCAAAAAGACGCTGAACTTTTTTCATGATAATCCTCCTAATTTGTAATAATGAACAATTTTTCAAAGAAAATTAGTTCAATTCGGATACCGTATATCAGTCAACTAATCCTGCAAAAAACTTTTCTTATCATATACTTTGCGTAAAGTTGAATGGACATCCAAATATTTTTCTTAGCTCTATCATACGCGCAACCGGTTGCGTTAGTCAAGTATTTGTTTACTTAATTCGCAAGATGTTTTGTTTAACAAATTGATTTATTTTAAATTAATTTAGGTGAAAGAGTTTACAAAGAAACGAAATGAGTATATAATGCAAATCAGCGAAACCGATTGCGTAGAACGACGGCAACAAGAAAAATGGCGTGCATAAATGAATCCGTTGATTTTTTTCGTTAGAAAGATTCAGACCTGCTTATGAGTTCACTCAGTAATAGCGGGTATGCACTTTGGTTGTATGTTAGGCGACATCGGATCGAACTAATTTTTCCTGGAAAAATTAATTCATTAAAACAAGGAGGAACAAACATGAAAGGGATCAAAAAGATCTTTAGTTTTGAGTTTTGGCAAAAATTTGGTAAAGCTCTGATGGTGGTAATCGCGGTAATGCCGGCGGCGGGGTTGATGATCAGTATTGGTAAATCTTTACCATTGATCAACGAAAATCTTGGTTGGCTAGTTACTACTGGTGGAGTCGTTGAGAACATAGGTTGGGCCATTATTGGTAATCTTCATTTACTCTTCGCCTTAGCAATTGGTGGAAGTTGGGCGAAAGAACGGGCTGGCGGTGCATTCGCGGCAGGGCTATCATTCATTTTAATTAATCGAATCACTGGCGCAATCTTCGGCGTAACTTCTGATATGTTGGCTAATGCAGAAGCAACAACGCATACTTTATTTGGTCAGAAAATTTTAGTCGACGGCTATTTTACAAGCGTCTTAGAAGCGCCTGCTCTTAATATGGGTGTATTTGTCGGGATCATTGCAGGTTTTGTCGGAGCGACAGCCTACAATAAATACTACAATTTCCGGAAACTACCGGAGGTTTTGACCTTCTTTAATGGAAAACGCTTCGTACCATTTGTGGTTATCTTGCGTTCAGTGATTGTCGCTTTGGTGCTGGCATTCTTTTGGCCGATCATCCAAACGGGAATCAATGAATTTGGTAAGTGGATCGCAAACTCACAGGATACCGCCCCGATACTGGCACCATTCCTGTACGGGACTTTGGAGCGGCTGCTTCTGCCATTTGGACTACATCATATGTTGACGATTCCGATCAACTATACTCAGTTGGGCGGTACTTACGAGATTTTGACCGGTGCACAAGCAGGAAGTCAAGTATTTGGACAAGATCCATTGTGGCTGGCGTGGGCCACAGACTTAGTCAATTTAAAAAATGGCGGCGACATGTCTCAATATCAACATGTATTGACTCAATGGACACCAGCTCGATTCAAAGTGGGACAAATGATCGGATCTTCCGGTATTTTGATGGGGTTAACTTTAGCCATGTATCGGAATGTCGATCCAGACAAGAAGAAAAAATACAAATCGATGTTCCTTTCTGCGGCTGTAGCAGTGTTCTTAACAGGGGTTACAGAGCCGTTAGAGTTTATGTTCATGTTTGTGGCGGTACCGTTATATGCTTGTTATGCAGTGATCCAAGGGGCGGCCTTTGCAATGGCCGACGTGATCAATTTACGGGTCCACTCATTCGGGAATATAGAACTATTGTCTCGTGTTCCAATGGCCTTGCGAGCAGGGCTTGGTAATGATCTGCTTAACTTCGTACTAACAAGTATTGCGTTTGCTGTATTTACCTATTTCTTTGCGAACTTCATGATTAAAAAGTTCAATTTCGCAACGCCGGGAAGAAACGGCAATTATGAAGTAGATAGCGAAGAAACAACAAGTGCACCCGCAGATGGATCAATCTCAGCGGATTCGCAAATTGTGAAAATTATTAATCTACTTGGCGGTCCAAAGAATATTACGGATGTCGATGCATGTATGACTCGTTTGCGTGTGACGGTGGCGGATAATAATATCGTCGGCGGTGAAGAAGCTTGGAAGAAAGCAGGCGCGATGGGATTATTGGTTAAAGACAACGGCGTTCAAGCAGTCTATGGACCAAAAGCCGATATTTTGAAATCAGATATTCAAGATTTATTGGATTCAGGTGTGGAGATACCCGCCAGCAATCTGCAGAATGACTCGAATGAACCATTAAAAGCTGCTGCATCCTTTAAAGGATTGCATATGGAGTTCGCCGCGCCAGCCAACGGAGAATTAATTCCGATTGATCGGGTACAGGACGAAGTGTTCTCCCAAAAAATGATGGGTGAAGGATTTGCTGTTATACCAGAAAATGGCGATATCGCCAGTCCAGTCTCAGGGACGATTGTTTCCGTATTCCCAACGAAGCACGCGATTGGAATTAAAACAGAAGATGAGATCGAAGTGCTGCTCCACATGGGGATCGATACGGTTGATCTAGGCGGTGAAGCATTTAATATCAAAGTTCGTGAGGGCGAAAAAGTCAAGGCGGGCAAAGTTGTTGCTGTGGCTGATCTGGCCAAAATTCAAGAAGCTGGCAAAATGACCACGATGATCGTCGTGTTCACAAATGGTGACAAGATCAAAAATTACCATTATGATAAAACAGGACTCGTTTCTCGTGGGGAAACGATTGGAACAATCGATTATTAAAGTGGGGCGAGAGCAATCAAAGTATTGACCTTGAATACTCATAGCTGGATGGAAGATAATGACCAACAGCAAATTGAGGTATTGGCTAGACGTATTGCAAAAGAAAACTATGATTTGATCGGCTTGCAGGAAGTGAATCAGCTTCTTGCAAGTCCACTAGCAAAAGTAGATAAGTATTTTCAGCCAACTGAAGACCAGCAGACCATTCATCAGGACAATTTTCTGTTCTGCTTAACGGAACGTCTAAAAGAGCTGGGGTGTTGCTATTATTGGAGCTGGACCTACAATCATATCGGCTATGATATTTATCATGAAGGAATCGGTCTATTGTCTAAGACGCCGATGAAAGTAGCGAGTCAATTAGTATCTGAAAGCTCTGACCCTTCAGATTATCACACGAGAAGGGTAGTAATTGGTGAAACAATGATCGCTGATCAGGAGTTAATAGTAGTTAGCAGTCACTTTTCTTGGTGGCAAACGAACGAAAACGCTTTTGCGTACGAATGGCATGCATTGGAAAAAAACTTGTCAGAAAAACAAGGGTCATTGATTATAATGGGAGATTTCAATAATGATGCCAAGAAAGCCGATGAAGGCTATTCTCTGGTTAATAGAAGTTCATTGAAATTAGAGGATGCCTTTTCTTCAGCAAAGGTAAAAATAGGCGAGAATACAGTCGAAAAATCAATCGACGGCTGGGATGAAAATGCTGCGAAACTTCGAATCGATTACATTTTTACTTCTCAAAGTTTTCAGATTGAAAGCTATCAAGTTGTTTTCGATGGGAAAAATGAGTATACAATTAGTGATCATTATGGAATAGAAGTGGCGATGGGCTAGCAGTTTGCTAGTCCATTTTTCTGTTTAACTGAAATTATTTTGAAAAAGTAATGAAAAGTATTTGACATTATTTTTCAATATGATATTATCAATAACGTTGCTGAAACATGTTGATGTGACAACGAAAAATAAATGTTGACAAGCTTTTTGTTGAATGTTATTATTTCGAAGTTGCCAATTGAGTTTCAAACATTTTTCAAAATTAAATGAAAAAAAGTTGTTGACATTCACTCAG